>NZ_JBWKER010000014.1:4725-104592 GCF_056435345.1 Kitasatospora sp. NPDC043950 | reverse complement strand
ATTCCCGCCCCCTTACTCCGCTTTCCGCTCCCGTCTCCCTGCCCCCTCCTCCCCCCCCCCCCCCCCCCCTCCTCCCCCCCCCCCCCCCCCCCCCCCCCCCACCCGCTAGCCGTTCCCGCAGGTCCGTACCGCGGCGGCGCGCGCGTAGTAGTCGGCGGCGTCGGCGGTGAAGCCGTCCTGTTCCGCTAGGCGGCCCGCGCGGTCGAAGTGGTGCCACGCCTCGCCGTTGCGGTCCAGGGTGGCCAGCGCCCTCCCGCAGATGTCCAGGAGCATCGCGCGGCGCGCGACGACCTGGTCCTCCGGGGCGAGGTCGAGCGCGTGCCGCGCGAGGGTGAGCGCCTTCGCCGGTCGCTCGTTCAGCAGGTGGTACCGGGCCAGGTAGTAGGTCGTGAGCATCTCGGTCTGCGGGCTGCCGGCCCTGCGGGCGAGCTGCGCGGCCCGCTCGTAGCCGAGGCCGGCCAGGTTCGTGTCGCCGAGTGCCTCCCGGGCCTGGGCCAGGTTGGCGGTGGCGATCGCCTCGCCCTCGGTGTCGTCGGCGCGCCGGGCCAGGTCGGGTGCGCGCAGCAGGTGCGGCAGGGCCTCCTCGTACCGGCCGTTCTGCCCCAGGACCCAGCCGAGCAGGCTCCTGACGCGGGATTCCGCGTCGGCCTCGGCCAGTTCGACGGCGGAGCCGAGGGCGTGGCCGAGCGGAGCCTCCCAGTCGGCTCCGGGCTGCTGGACGACCAGGGGCCACAGCAGCAGGGCGAGTCGCCACGCCCGGTGGTGGTGCCGGCCGGCGGCGGCCGCCGCGGTGGCGGCGACGAGGTTGCGCCGTTCCCTGGCGTACCAGGCCATGGCCTCCTCCCGGTCGGCGAAGACGGGCGTCGACACCGGCGTCCGGAAGTCCTCCGGGAGCCGGCAGCAGGGTTGGCTGCCCGCCACCGCCGCGCTCGCGGCGGCCAGGGCGGCGTACAGGTAGTGGTCGAGGAGCGGAAGGAGGCGGTCGCCCCCGGGGGCGGGGCCGAGCGAGCGGGCGAACAGCCGGATGAGTCCGTGCAGGGCGTAGCGGTCGTGCCCCCGTTCCTCCACCAGGTTGGCGGCGACGAGGCGTTCCAGCACGGCGCGGCTGCCGGCCGGGCTGTCGTCCGCCAGCGCGGCGACCGCTGCCACGTCGATGTCGGGGCCGAAGTGGTGGGCCAGCAGCCGCAGGACGGCGACCGCGTCGGGCGGGAGGTGGTCCACGCTGACGCGCAGGACGGAGGCGAAGTCGATGCCGTCCACCGCGAGGAACGAGATCCGCCGCTGCCCGTCGCGGAGTTCCTCGACCGCGTCGCCGAGCGAGCGCTCGGGCCGCACCGCCAGCCGGGCCGCCGCCAGTCGCAGGGCCAGCGGCAGCCCGTCGCACAGCCGCACCAGGCGCCCGGCCGCGTCCGGCTCCGCTCCGACCCGGTCCGGGCCGAGGATGCGGGCGAACAGTGCCTCGCCCTCCCCCGGCCCGAGCCGGTCCAGCAGCAGCGGGCGGGCGCAGTCGCCGGCGACCAGGCTCTCCAGCCGGTTGCGGCTGGTGACGACGGTGGCGCAGCCGTGGGCGCCGGGGAGCAGCGGGCGGACCTGGTCGTAACTCAGCGCGTCGTCGAGGATGACCAGGAGGCGGCGGTTCCGGAGCAGCGAGCGGTAGAGCGCCTCGGCTGCGGCGGTGTTCTGCGGGATGTCGTCGGGCTGGATGCCGAGCGCGCCGAGGAAGTCCCGGATGACGAAGGCGGGGTCGGCGATCGGGGCGGTGTCGACGAAGCCGCCGAGCCGGGCGAAGAGCACGCCGTCCGGGAAGTCCGCCGCGGCCTGTTGGGCCCAGTGGGCCACCAGCGCGCTCTTTCCGATCCCGGCCGGCCCGGTGACCAGACAGATGGGCGAGTCGTGTGCGGTGTGCCGCACGGCCGCGTCGAGGGCGGCGAGTTCGCGCTTGCGCCCGGTGAAGCCGGCCGGTCGGCGGGGCAGCAGGAGCGGTCGCCGCAGGTCGTTCGCGCCCGGCTGGCCCGCGCCGCGGTATGCGTCCGCCTGACGGTGCGCGTCAGCTCGGCGGTGCGCGTCCGCCTGGCGGCGGGCGGCCTCCTGCCGGCCCGCGGCCTCCTGTCCGTGGGGGTCCCCGGGCCGGTGCGTGTCCTCCCGTCGGCGTGCGGCGCGTGGCGGGCCGAGGATCCGGTCGTAGGCCTCGACCATCGCGGGGCCAGGGTCGACGCCCAGTTCGTCACCGAGCAGTCGGGCCGTCCGGTGGTAGAGCTCGATGGCCTCGGCCTGCCGGTTCGTCGACAGCAGGGCGTCGAGCAGGAGCGCCACCAGGGACTCGCGCAGCGGATGCCGGTCCGCCGGGCCGCGCAGCACCGCGACGGCCTCTTCGGCGCGCCGGTCGGCGGTCAGCGCCTGGCCGAGCTCCTCCACCGCGCCGAGCCTCGCCTCCTCCAGTTCCGCTGCCGCGGCGACGACCGGGGGTGTGCCGCAGAGTCCGGCGAGCGCCGGGCCGCGCCAGAGCGCGAGGGCCTTGCGCAGCGCCGGGATCCCGGCCGGTGCGCCGTCGCCGGTGCGCGCTTCGGCGACGGCGGCGCGGAACCGCTCACCGTCGATGTGGTCGGACGGTACCTGGAGGAGGTAGCCGTCACAGGCGGTGGCGATGGTGACCGGGCCCACGGGGTGCAGCAGCCGGCGGAGTTGGGAGACGTGCCCCTGGATCACGGTCTTGGCGTGTCTGGGCGGCTGCTCGCCCCACAGGGCGTCGGTGAGGCGGTCGTTGGTGACCAGCGCGTCGTTGGCGAGGAGCAGCATCGCCAGCAAGGTCCGGCGTTTCGGTGGCCCGATCTCGACGAACTGCCCGTTGCACCGGACTTCCACTGGTCCGAGCAGCCGGAATTCCAACAAGGGTCCCTCCCCACTGCCGATCACCTGCGCAATGGGTAAGGCTACCCTTGTCAGTGGACACTCACGAGCACACCCCCAGCTGCGGAGGAGCGGTCAGGGGTGCACGCGAGAACGGCGCCAACGGTCCGCTGCCCGCCCACTCAGATGGTGTCGACCCTGACCGTAACCCGCCCTCGGCGGGCGGGCACATCACCGGACGTAGTAGGCGCGGTTGTGGGCGGCGACCGGCGGGGATTGGTAGGTCCAGACCCCGGCGGCCGGGGCGTCGGCAATCAGGTGGGCGAGGTCGCGGGCGGACTCCTCCGCGGGGTTGCCGAGGTCGAGCCGGACGCGGTCGGCGGTGCGGTCGTCCAGGGCGTAGTAGCGGTAGGGGTGGTAGACGTTGAGCGGGCCGGCGAGCAGCTTGCCCTCGTCGTCGGTGCCGTAGCCGGTGATCGGGGTGTTGTTGACGGATTCGGCGGTGAGGCCGATCAGGTTCACGTCGAGGGCGAGGAGTTGCTCGTCGTGGCGGCGCAGCCCGTCCGCCCCGAGGGTGGCCCGGCGACAGGAGACGGACCAGCGCTCACGCACGGCGGGGGCGTTGAGCGAGGGCAGCGCGGTCTCGAACCAGCCGGGGTGCTTGGGCTCGGCGTACAGGCGGCGCCCGGCGTCGATGGCGAGCGGGTTGTCGCACAGGACGTGCAGGCGGGCGATGCCGAGCAGCTTGGTCTGGTCGTAACCCCGGGCGTACTGGCCGTAGTTGAGGACCGGCAGGCGGTCCCCGGCGAACATCGGGTGGGCGACCAGGTTGATCTCCAGCTCCTCGGTGATGCCACCGCCGTTCGGGTACTGGGCGAAGTACAGCTGGTAGTTGAGGGACACGCAGGCCCCGCCGTCGAACACGGCGGCGGTCAGGCCGGGGTGGCGCTTGCCGAGCAGCTCGCGCGCCCGCTCGGGCTGGACCAGGTAGTCGACGCCGATGTTGTGCAGCGCGCCGTAGTGGAAGGGCAGGTGGTACGGCTCCGGTACGGGCGGGAGCGGCAGGCCGGTCATGGTGTCTCCGGAAAGGCGGGCGAACGGGTGGCAAGCGAAGGAGCGACGCACGAAGGGGTGCCGGGCGAAGGGGCGCCGGGCGAAGGGGTGCCGGGCGAAGGGAGCACGGGCGAGCGAGGCGGGTCGGGGGTCGGCAGCCTGGAGCCGACGGACACCGGGCGGTGCAGGTCCAGCAGGTCCTGGTGGATCCGGTCGGCGCTGCGCAGGGCCAGGGCGGCCATGGTGAGCGAGGGGTTGGAGGTGCCGAGCGAGGGCATCGAGCCGCACCCGACGGCGTACAGGTTGGGGTGGTCCCAGCAGCGCTGCCAGTGGTCGACGACGGAGGTGGCGGGCGAGTCGCCCATGACGTGGGTGCCGCCGGCGTGGCCCGCGCCCCGGTAGCCGTAGGCGGTTCCCAGGTGTTCGAGGCGGCCCGGCCACTGCGGACCGGCCGGGTAGGCGGTGTGGTCCTCGGCGCCGAGCAGGGCGAACAGCTGGTCGGAGACGGCCCGGGCCGAGACCATGCCCGCGCGGACGTACTCGTCGAGGTCGTAGCGGACGGCCGGGCCGGGGAGGCCGAGCGGATCGCGCCGGTCCGGGTCGAGGGTGACCCGGTTGGCCGGGTCGGCGGGCTGCTCCAGTTCGAACTGGAGCGAGAACTGACGGCCGAGCCGGTCGCCGAGGCGTGCCCGCAGCTCCTTGCCGCGCAGCCCGGCGGCCAGCAGTGCGGCCGTCTCCGCCTCGGGGGAGCCACCGGCCCAGGACCAGCCCCAGTTTCCGATCTCGATCCGGAACGGGGCCCGGCGGGCACGGGCCGGGCCGAAGCGGAAGGCCTCCAGGCCGCTGGTGGAGCCGGGCCCCCGGTAGGGGCCGACCTGGCCGGGCATGAGCCCCCAGGTGAGCAGCGCCGGGTGGTCCATCAGGTTGCGGCCCACCTGGTCGCTGCGGTTGGCCAGGCCGGACAGGAGCAGCAGCCGGGCGTTCTCGACGGCGTGCGCGGCGAGGACGACCAGGTCCGCGTCCACCCGGTGGGCCGCGCCGCCGGCCAGGTACTCCACCCCGGTGGCGCGCCCGGTCACCGGGTCGGCGAGCACCCTGGCCACCACGGCCCCGGTGCGCAGTTCGACGCAGGGCGCCCAGCGGGCCTGGGTGCGCAGCGGCGTGTACTTGGCGCCGGTCGGGCAGACCGGGACGCAGCTGGCGCTGCCCGCGCAGGGCGGGCCGAAGCTGTCGCCGGGCCGGGTGGGCAGGCCGTTGCGGGCGTGCGGGGTGCCGGTGACGGCGAGCCGGGCGGGGCCGGGCATGGCGGGGTCGCGGACGGTCCGGCCGTCGAGGGCGTGGGCGAGCCGGCGGTCGAGGTGGCTGGCCGGGATGGCCCGCATGGGGAAGGCGTAGTCGTCCGGGATCGGCAGTCCGACGGCGCGGCGCTGCTCCCCGGCGTCGGCGGCGACGCCGAGTTCGTGTTCGGCTGCGCGGTAGTACGGCTCCAGGTCGTGGTAGCCGATCGGCCAGTTGCGGCCGCGGCCGAGGTCGCCGGTGCGGAAGTCCTCGGGGTGCATGCGCGGGGTGAGGCCGGTCCAGAGCAGTCCGGTGCCGCCGTTGGCGCGCAGGTAGCCGCTGGCGTAGGGCAGCGGGCCGTCCTGCCGGAGGTGTCCGGTGGCGGTGAAGCCGCCGCCGGGGAGCCCGGTGAGGTCGGTGACGTCGAGGGACGGGGCGTCGGGGTCGTGCGGGTAGGGCGAGGTGGGCGGGCCGCCGCCGGCCGCGCGGAAGGCGGCGGCGGTCTCGGGCCCGGAGGGCGCGGCCCGGCCGGCTTCGAGGACGAGGACCCGCCGGCCCTGCGCGCCGAGGCGGTGGGCGACCAGCGTTCCGGCGAAGCCTGCGCCGACCACGACGACGTCCCAGCGGGCGGTCACCGTTCCTCAACCCCTCGGGGGGCCTCGGCCCAGCTGCCGTGGCCGGGGGCGGCGGCGCCGGGCGGGTCGGCGCGGAAGGTCCGCCAGGCCAGGCCCTGGTCGTAGGCGCGGGCGGAGCTGGGCGTCTCGCCCGGCCAGGCGCCGACGTACCAGAGGTGGACCAGGGCGTGGTCGTCGCGGACCCGGTGGGCCAGGGTGGTGCGGTGGTGTTCGTGCGCCATGCCGGTGGCGCGCAGCTCGGGCTCGTCGAAGCCGGTCAGTTCGGCGCACACGCGCAGGAACTCGTCGAAGTCGGCGAGGTCGTCGGGCGCCCCGAACTCGGCGAGGCAGTCAACGGCAGGATGGTCGTCTGGCACGGACAAGCGGGCACCCCCACGGTCGTCGACGGTGGCCAAGACATGACAGACCGTGGGGTGGGTGAAGTCGGCGGCCCGTCACGGTCTGCCAGCGCGATCCTGCCGCCCGCCGTCGTCACCGGGAACCCGTTGCCCGAATGTGCCCGGTCTTGGCCGTCTCCTGCCCGATCAGCCGCCCACCGCGTTCGGTCGGCGGCTGTTTCCGGTCGGGCTACGGGGGCTGGCGCGGGTACGGCGAGGGGTCCGGCGGGACCGGGCGGAGGTCCGGCGAGGGTCGATGAGGGTCGATGAGGGTCGATGAGGGTCCGACGGAGCTCAGCCGAGGGCGCGGACGGCCGCCAGGACGTCGAGGCCCAGCTCCGGGTCCGCCTCCTCCGGCAGGCTGACGGACAGCCGGTCGACCAGGCCCGCGTACCGCCGGGTCAGCTCGCGGGCGACGTCCTCGACCGGACCGGACACCGCGAAGGTGTCGAACACCTCGTCGTCGATCAGCGCGGCCATCTCCGCCCAGCGGCCGCGCACCGAGTGGGTGTGCAGTTCCTCCTGGAGCCCCTCCCACCCGTGCTGGGCCAGCACCGGGCGGTAGGCCGGGGTGGAGGCGTAGAACGCCAGCCGCTCCCGCACCCCCGCCCGGTTGGCCGCCAGTTCCTCCTCCGTCCGGCCGGTGGCGGTCAGCACGCTGCCGGCGACCTCGAACGGACGCGCCGTCCACGGGGCGCCCTCGGCCTCGGCCTGCGCCCGGGCCCCGGTCAGACCGGGCAGCACCTGCTCGGCCAGGTAGGCGGGCGACGAGAACGGGTGGCTGAGGAACCCGTCGGCCACCGCCCCGGCCGTACGGGTCATCAGCGGCCCCACGCCGGCCAGCAGGATCCTCGGCACCCCGGCGGGGACGGGGTCGGGCGAGAAGACCGGCGTCATCATCGTGTGGGTGTAGAACTCGCCCCGGAAGCGCAGCCGTTCGCCGGTCTGCCAGCTGTGCCAGATCGCCCGCACCGCGTGCACGTACTCGCGCATCCGCGCGGCCGGCCGGTCCCAGGGCATCCCGAAGCGCTTCTCGATGTGCGGCTTGACCTGCGAGCCCAGCCCGATGACGGCCCGTCCGCCGGAGGCCGCGTGCAGCCCCCAGGCCTGGTAGGCCAGCGTCATCGGGGTGCGGGCGAAGGCCACCGCGATGCCGGTGGCCAGCTCGATCCGCTCGGTCCGGTCGGCGGCGCGGGCCAGCTGGAGGAACGGGTCGTACGCGGTCTCGGCGACCACCAGGCGGTCCATGCCCCGGCTTTCGGCCCGCTCGGCGGCGTCGAGGATCCCCGCCGGGTGCCCGGAGGCGGTGGCGTCGAGACGGAAGGCGGGGGGTCGGTGCATGGCGGTGCTCCTGGGCGCGGGCTGCGGCGGTACCCGGGTAGCCTCCCACGCCGGCGCCCGGGCCCACCCCCGCAGCCTGCCCCTCAACGCTTGAAGAACTCCACCTCGGCCAGCGCGATGGGGATTCCGGGCCCCGTCCCGGCGGCGGCGCGGACGACCAGCGTCACCTTCACGACGTCGCTGACGCCGGTCAGCACCGTCTGCGGGCCCGGCTTGTCGTTCAGTGTCACCTTCTGCTCGTGCACCTTGCCGTCCGAGGTCGTCATCCGGAGGTCCAGGGCGGTGGGCCGTGCCTGCTGCTGGAACTGCTGCGGCTCGGTGGAGGAGCCGGTGTGGATGATCACGTCCACCAGCCGGAACGGTCGGGCGAAGGGGAAGCTGATCGAGTCCCCGACGTTCGGCGCCCCCCAGTAGGTGTTGCTCAGCCCGTCGACGGTCAGTTTCGCGGGATGGCCCTCGACCTCCGCGCTCGCCGCCGCCCCGGTGGGGGAGATCGCCGAGGCGTCGCGGAGCTTGTCCAGCACGTCCTCGTAGATGTTCCGCCCTGCCGGGTAGAACAGCACGCCCGCGACCACCAGCGCCGCCAGCACGAGCAGCGCGATCATCCGGCGCAGGGTGCTGCCGGAGCCGCCGATGCGCACGCGGCGGCGGAACGGCCAGCGGGTGCGCCACCACGGCAGGGCCGCCACGAGTTCGGTGGGGGTCAGCGGCTCCGCGCACCGCCGGCAGAACTTCCGGTCGGGCCGGTTGGGCGTGCCGCACCGGGGGCAGGGTGGGCCGACCTGGGCCTCGTCGGCCGCGGCCGGGCGGACGGTCGGGCGGGGCGCGACGGGCTTGGCGGGCTGCACCGCCACCGGGTCCGCCGCCGGCTGCCGGGCGGCCGTGGGCTGCGGCGGCACCGCGCCGGGGCGGACCGGCGGCACCTCGGAGGCGGGTGCGGGTACGGGCGTGGGTACGGGCGCGGGTGCGGGCGCGGGTGCGGGCGCGGGCGCAGCAGCGGGCGCGGCGGCGGACGGCCTCGCCGGCTCGGCGGGCCGCGCGGCAGGCGGTTCGGCGGGCGCCGCGGACGGCCGCACGGGCGGTTCCTCGCGGGCCGCACCGGCGGGCGGAGCAGCGGGCGGGTTGGCGCCAGCGGGCGGGGCGGCGGCAGAGCCGGGAGCCCCGGAGGCGGGAGCCGCCGAGGTGGCGGCAGCCGTCCCCGACCAGCCGAGGTAGGCACCGCAGTTGCCGCAGAAGTCGTCCCCGTCCTCGTTGGCCACTCCGCACTCGGGACACGTACGCATTGCTCAGCTCTCTTCCGCACCGAGTGGACCGAGTGGACCGGATGGACCAGGCGGACCGGATGGACCAGGCGGGCCGGGCAGGACCTCCACCCGGCAGGTGAGGTGGACCGGGCAGGACGCCCGGACGACCGCCAGCACCTGCTCCTCGTCCACCGCCGGGGTGCGCTCGGGCCAGACCCGCACCAGCAGTTCCCCGGAGGGCGCGGGCGGCAACTCCGCGCCCGCGGTGGTGGACCAGGCCACGCCGCCGCCGTCCACGATCTGCGCGCCGACGCCGAGGATCAGCCGCAGCCGTTCCCGGAGCCCGCGCCGGGTGCCCCGCCACCGGTGCAGTTCGACCGCGCGGCCGACCACGGCCCGGCGGACCTCCTCCGGCCAGGCCGGGTCGGTCTCGACGGCGACCCAGTCCGCCAGCCAATCGACGAAGTCGGCCGGGGCCAGGCGCGGTTGGAAGTAGGCGGGCAGGTTGTCCAGGGTGGCGAAGACCGGGGCGAGGACGGTGTCCAGGCCCGCGGTGAACCGCTGGGCGAAGTCGTCCTCGGCGTAGAGCGCGGGCAGGAGTTCGCCGATCGGATGCGGGCTGGGCAGCCCGGGGACGGCCGCTCTGCTCATCGCGGACCGTCCGCCGGGAGCGCGGCGACCACGACCTGGTGCTGGTGCGAGAAGACCAGCGCGTCCGGGGCGACGTCGACCCGTTCGGCGGGCGCGCCCCGGCGCCCGGTGATCGGATCCGCCGGGAAGAGCCGCAGTTCCTCGACCGCCGTGACCCCGGCCACCTGCTGGAGCACCGCGAACACCTCCCCGTACTGCACGGCCCGGCCGAACGGCCAGCCCCTTCCGTCGGCGCCGCCGCGCAGCGGGTTGAGGTGCCGGAACAGGGCCGCGAGCGCCGCCTCCCGGACCCGGTCACCGTCCGGGGAGCGGGTCGCGAGCCGGGCGACCACCGTCACCCCCTGGTAGTCGGGCGGTTGGACGACGAGCCTGGTGCCGACGAGCCGCCGCTCGTCCAGGGCCGTCGCGATGGCCGACAGCACCTGCTCGCCGGGGATCAGCTGCTCGAACCGCAGGCGGTCGCCCTCGTCCGCGACCGCGTCGGGGACCACCAGCACCCGCACCGCTCCCGCCTCCCCGGCGACGGCCGGCGCGCAGCGCACCCGGGCCGCCGAGGGGGCGGCCTGCCGGGCGATCAGCTCGAAGTCCCCGGCGGTGACGGCCCGTTCCTGGAGCCGCAGCAGGTGGGGGGCGCGCACCTTGGCGTTCTCCACCGTCTCGCCGTCGACCCCGCCCCTGGCCGCTTCCCGGTTGTCGACCCTGGCCACGTACGGGACGGAGCTGCGCAGCACCGTGATCGTCGCCCGGGCGACGTTCCCGGCGGTGCCGCCGCCCGTGCGGTAGCGCGGTACCCGCAGGTGCGCGCCCTTGGGCGGCACCGCGCCGAAGGCGTGCAGGCCGCCGTCGGGTTCCCGGACGGCGGGCGGGAACGCGAACTCGCCCGTGGTCGCGTCGATCACCACGTGCCGGTCGGTCGGCGCCGAGTCACCGAAGTGCTCGACGGCCGTCCACCGCTCCCAGCCGTCGCCGGCCGCGACCTCGACCACCGGGGGCCCGCCGTCGAGCAGGACGGGCGGCCTGGCGAGCCGGAAGCGCTGGCCCGCGACGCCCTCCGAGGTGCCGAGCGGCGCGTCGGTCACGGTCTGGGCGTGCACGACGGTCGCGGTGCCGCCGACGGTGAACACCTCCGCCCGGCGGATCGTCGGGGACTCCGCGTAGAACGGCTGGCCCGGCTCCGGCGCGGACACCCGGCAGCGCAGCCAGCCCGCCCGGCGCCCGGCGACCACCGAGGCGACCTGCCCGGCGGGCACGAACACCACCACCTCGCCGGGCCGGTTGAGGCCGCCGGTGGTGTCGGAGCCGGTCTCGCAGGCGATCCACCGCGCGCCGTCCCACACCTCCCACGCCAGCGGGGGCTGGCGCGGGTCGACGCCGACGCCCTCGACCCGGCTGTCCAGCCGGACGACGAGGATGCAGCGCGGCACGACGGCCGGCAGCGCGAACAGCATGGCGTCCCCGACCTGGGGGCGCGGCTGGAAGCACGGCACGTCCACGCCGTCGGCCAGCCGCGCCGTGGCGTCGGTCTGCTCCCCCGCGGCGGAGACGGTGACCAGCCGGTCGAGGGAGCTGGGGACGACGGGCAGGTCCTCGGCGGTGGAGAACACCACCGCCTCCTCCGTCTCGGTCCGCAGCGTGGACACCTCGGTGCCCGCCCGCAGCAGCACCGTCTCGGGCTGCGGGGCCGACAGCCAGAAGTCGACCTCCGCGGTCGCCGCGGCCGGCGGGAAGAGCCGGACGCCCAGCAGGTCGAGGAAGGCGGAGTAGTTCTTCTCCGGCACCCGGTTCAGCCGGTAGAGCAGCTGGTCCACCATGTACGCGAAGGTCTCGATCAGGGTGACCCCGGGGTCGGACACGTTGTGGTCGGTCCACTCCGGGGCCCGCTGCTGGACGAACCGCTTGGCCTCGTCGACGAGTTGCTGGAACCGGCGGTCGTCCAGGTTCGGGGAGGGCAGCGCCATCAGCTCACTCCCCCGGTCACGGCGCCCAGGGCACCCGGGACGTCCTGGACATCCGGGGCGTCCGGCGAGCTCGGGATGGTGTAGAAGGGGAAGACCAGGTTGCGGCGGTCGTTGGTGGACCGCACGGTGTAGTGGACGTCGATGTAGAGCGTGCCGTCGTCGACGGTGTCGAAGGCGATCACGACGTCGTCCACCTCGATCCGCGGCTCCCAGCGTTCCAGCGCGGTGCGCACCTCGCGCGCGATCCGGCCCGCCGTGCCGCCGTCGCTCGGCGCGAACACGTACTCGTGGATGCCGCAGCCGAACTCCGGGCGCATCGGCCGCTCCCCGGGGGCGGTGCCGAGGATCAGCCGGATGGCCTCCTCGATCTCCCGGTCCCGGTCCACCATGCCGATGCCGCCGGTGGCGTTCACTCGCAGCGGGAAGGCCCAGCCTCGCCCGATGAAGCCGCTCACGCGACGCCCCCGATCAGCACGTTGAACGCGCCGGTGACGATCTTCGCGCCGCAGGCCGTCTGGTCGCCCACCCGCGCCGCGGGCAGCCCCCCGATCAGGACCAGGCCCCCGGCCGCCGCCTTGGGGCTGGGCATGACGACGTTGCCGGGCCCGAGTTCCACGTGCGGCACGCACACGTGCAGGCTGCCGGTGACGGCGGCCGGGCGGCCGCCGATCAGTACGGTCGCCGCCGCGAGGGCGCCTGGCGGCGGGGTGGTGATGGCACCGCCGTCGCTGGTGGTGTCACCCATCCGGGCTGCGGGGGGCATCTGCGTTCTCCAATCGGGTGGTTCGAGGGGGCCGGAGGGTCGGGCCGTGCCGACGGTGGTTCAGTTGATGCGCACGAGGGCCGCCTTGAGCACCGCCAGCGCTCCGCCCTCCACGGTGACCTCGGTGCGGCCGGTGACGTTCACCGATCCCCCGCGCAGGTTCACCGCCCCGGCGCCGGCGTCGATGGTGATGCCGGTGGAGGACAGCCGCACCGAACTCGCCGCCGCCGCACCGGCCGCGCCGAAGACGGTCAGGACGATCTCGCCGTGCTGCTCGTCCAGCCGCACCTCCAGCTTCCGGTCCCCGCTGGCCAGCCGGACGCCGGACTGGCCGCCCGGCACGTCCAGCAGTTCCAGGCGGTGGCCCGAACGGGAGACCAGCGAGCGGCGGTTGACCTTCCCGCCGGCCGGGTCGACCAGCGGCACCTCGTGCGGCGAGGGCTTGTCGACGCCGTTGTAGAGGCCGCCCAGCACGTACGGGCTGTCCAGGCTGCCCTGCTCGAAGCCGACCAGCACCTCGTCGTTCACCTCGGGGCTGAACACGCCGCCGCCGCCCTGCCCGCCCCACTGGACGGTGCGCACCCAGTCGGAGACGTAGGTGTCGTCCAGCCACGGGAACTTCAGCCGCACCCAGCCGCGTTGCGCGCCCCCCGGCTCCCGGACGTCGGTGACCACGGCGATGGCCAGACCGGGCATCCGCGGCCCGCGCGGCACCGCGCCGCCCCCGGCGACGAGCCCCGCGAGGGAGCGGTCCGGCGCCGCGCTGACCACGACGGTCGTCCGGTAGCCGCGGTAGGGCTCCAGCAGGTGGCGCACCGCGGTGGCCGTGTAGCGGCCCGAGAAGGCGGCGCCGACGTTGCCCAGGGCGACCGGAACACCCGCCCGCAGTTTCGGGTTGCCCTCGACGACCGCCTCCAGCTCGCCGAACCCGGCGGCCACCGAGGCGGCGACCGACCCGGCCGCGGCCGCCGTCTCCGCCTGCGTGCGGTACGGGGTGTCGGTGACGGTCATCCGCGCCTTCCCGGCGAAGGCGGCGGCCGCCGTCGACGGGCTCATCCCGGGCCGCACCGTCTCGCTGGCCACCGACGGCTCCGTGGCGACCAGGGCCTTCTTGGTGAGGACGTTCCAGCCGCGCACCTCGACGGTGTCCGCCCCGCCGCCGCCCGTCAGCACACCGCGCAGCTCCAGCAGGTTGCGGCCGTACTCCAGGACCATCGGGTTCTGCGGAGCGGGCGTCGAGGGGGCCGGGGCCGAGGAGGCCTGCTCGGGCTTGACGAACTCCAGCAGCCCCTCGTCGTCCGCCCGCACCTGCGCGCCGCTCTCCTGCGCCAGGTACTGGAGGAACTCCCAGTCCGAGACGTTGGCCTGCGACAGCTGCTCGTGGACAACGGGGAACGCGTCGACCCGGCCGCAGCCGAGCCCGGCGCCCGCGGCGACCTGACGGACGATGTCCGCCGTCGACATGTTGCGGAACGCCTTCACCCGGCGCCCGCGCATCAGCCGGTGGGTGATGGCGGACGCCCGCACCACGGTGAACGAGCCGGTGGTGTCCACGTCCAGCTCCAGCGCCGTCACCTCGCCGGTGAACAGCCGCACCTGCGCGTTGCCCTGCACCGTCATCACGGAGACCCGCAGCCGGGTGCCGATGGTGACCCCGGTCGCGGAGAGGAAGGTGTGGTCCGCGTCGCGGAACATCAGCACGGCCGTGTCGGGCAGGCCCGTACTCTCCTCGATGTCGCAGGAGACCAGCTGGGCCGCCCAGACCGGCGGCAGCGGGCCGGGCGCCTCGACGATCGGATCCGCGGCGAAGGAGCGGCCGCCGCGTGCCTCGGGAGTGGTCATGACCGCCCTCCTCGGGTGGGCTCGTCGATCCCCGGCACGATCAGTTCCACCCCGGGGACGAGCACCATCGGGTCGTCGATGTCGTTGGCCTCGGCGATGGTGCGCCACGCCGTCGCGTCGCCGTACTCGCGCCAGGCGAGCAGCGGCAGGCTGTCGCCCGCGATCACCCGGTGGGTGCTGCGCGCCTCCATCGAGCCGGAGGTCGGGTTCTGGCCCGGCGTGTCGACACTGGCCTCGTCGATGGTGAACGAGCAGGTGGCCCGCAGCGGCTTGCCGTCGACGTCGAAGAGCGAGTAGGTGACCTGAAGGCCGGTCAGCACCCCGTTGAACGACGTCGTCGACGACGTGCCCCAGTCCAGCCGGATCCACGGGCTCGCCGGCTTCTTGCGCGCCAGGCTCGCCGGAGTCGGCACACAGGCCGTCATCAGCTGCTCCACCGCCTTTTCCACCGAGTCGTCATGGGTCGCCGTCGCATCGAGGAACACCTCCATGGACAGCGAGCGGGGCCCGCTGCCGACGAACTCGGGCAGCGCGGACTCGGCGGCCATCCGGGATGGGGTACGGCGCCACTCCGAGGACTTCCGCAGCACCAGGCTCGACGGGTTGAACTGGAGCGGGAGCCGCGCGATCACCCCGCCGGGCTGGGCGCCGACCGTCGCCGGCGGCTCCATGATGGCCAGTTGGGCCCGGGTGACACTCGCGGGGACCTCTGACATCCCGCACCTCCTTCCGTTCGTCGTCCGATGGGTGGCCTGCGCCGGGTGCGACGCGCCGTCACGATGACGGGCGCAGCCCGGCGTGGGCGATCTCCAGGGACTCCGTCGCCGCCTGCGAGTTCGCCGGGTCGAACGACGGGCCCTGCCAGCGGACGGGCACGATGCCGAGCACCTGCCAGCTGACGATGGGACTCAAGTCGGGCCGCAGGGCCACGATTTCACCGTTCTTGGGCTGGACCCGCCGCACGGTCTCGTCCAGCCAGCGGGCGATCTTGACGGTGTCCGCGGTGACCGCACGGGTGAGCGTGATGTTCGACCAGGTGATCCGGCCCGGCAACTGCCAGGAGAAGCCGTTGTTGCCGCCCTCGGCGTACTGGTGGATCTCGACCTCGGCACCGAGCCCCGAGCACGTCGTGAACTCGCCCAGGTCGTTGCCGCCGATCGTGAGCTTGAAGAACACGCTCGTCGCGAAGATGTTGTCGGTCATTCCTGCCTCCGTCGCCCTGCCCACCTACCACTACCACCTGCCACCTGCCACTGCCCGTCTGCCCGCCGCGCCCCGAGCGCTCAGCGACGGCCGTCGTACGGCCGCCCGGCGCGCTCCCTCCCCCTGCGCAACTCCGCGCGCAGCAGCCGTCCGACGGGCTCGATCAGGCGCCGGGCCAGTTCGTCGAGGTCGGCCCCCGACGGGGACCCGGTCGACGATCCGCCGCCCGGCTGCGGGGGCCGGGCCGCGGTCGGCGGCGGGGACGAGGCGGTCTGGACGGTCACCGGGGTGCGGGCCGGTACGGCGGTCAACGGCACCCCGGACAACCCCGCCTGCTCCGCCACCCGTTGCAGCACCCGGGCCGTCTCCGTCGAAGGCCGCGCCGGCCCGGACGGCCCTGAAGACGGGCCCGCGCCGGCCCGGGACGGCGCGGTCCACGACCACGACCCGGTGCGCAACGGCGACTCCCCGCCTGCCCCCGGTCCGCCGAAGCCGCCCCCCGCGACGCCCGGCGCCCAGGCGCCACCGCTCGGCAGCGGCGGCGTCGCGGACGCGGGCACGGCGGGGCCGGCGGGCCCGGCGACCGGCAGCCGCTGGACCATCGCCGGAGCCGCCGGGGACGCCGGGGCGCTCGGCGGGGTGAGTCGTACCAACGGCACGCTTGGAACACGGCCGCCGGAGGAGGCAGCGGGCGCGGACGCAGGACGCCCCCCGCGACCGGCGGGGACGGTGGCAGGCGCCGACGCGTCGTCGGAGAACGCCGGTCGCACGGCCGCCTCGACCGGGCCGGGGGCGAGGGCAGGGCCAGCGGCAGCAGCGGCAAGGCCCGCGACAACAGGGCCGGCGGACACCGAGCGCTGCACGCTCGCAGCGCGCCCGACACGAGAGGCGCCCACGGCCGCCGGGCCGGCATCGGCCACGACGACCGGGGGTGCTGGACGCTCCCCGTGCCGCACCCGCCCGGCGGGAACCACGACAGGCACCGCAGCACCTCGCGGCTCCGCCGACCGGACACCCGGCTCGACGGGCCTCGGGCCGCCGGAGACCGACCGCTGCACCGCCGGACCACGGCCGCCACGCTCCACAGCCGGCGGCGGCACGGGAGTCTCCCCGCGTCGCGCCCGCCCGGCCGGGGCGGTGTCCGGCGCTACGGGCTGCCCGTCCGACGCCTCCGGGCGAGGTCCCCCGACGGTCGTCGAACGCTGCACACCGGCCCGCCCCGCAGGAGGACCGCCGTGCTCCGACCGGCGCGTATCCGCCTCCATCGGGCCGGTACCGGGGCCGACGGCCACCGGACCGGTGCCATCAGTCGCCGGACCCCGCACACCCGCACGCCCCGAGGAGGCCCCACCGCGCTCCGACGGCCGCGGCCCCCGCGCCGCCGAGCCTGCCGACGCCGATGAACGCGCATCCGCCTTCACCGGGCCGCCGCCGCCGGCCGCCGAACGCTGCACGCTCGGACGCCTCACGGCAGCAGAACGCCCTACCGCGCCCGAGCCGGCAGGGTCGGCGGAGCCGCCGGACGCCGGTCCCCGCGCACCCGCACGCGCCACCACGCCACCCCGCGCCGCCGGGCCGGTGCCTTCCGGGTCCGCCGGGGACGCCGGTGCCGCTGGGGACGCCGGGCGCGCAGCGTCGGGTCGGCTCGCCTGTGCCCGTCGGGGCAGGCGCAGGACGGCGGCGGCCCGGTGCCGCCAGCTCGCGGGTGCCACCGGTTCCGGGGCCTGCGGCACCTGGGTGCGCGCCGGCGGCTCCGGTGGCCAGGAGGCCCTGACGACGGGTGGGGCGGGCGCCTGCGCCGGCGCTCGGCCGGACACCGGTGCGGGCGCCGTCGCCGGTGCGGCGAGTGTGGACGCCATGCGGCGCTCGCCGAGCAGGCCCAGCGTACGGTGGCCCGGCCCGGCCGCCGGACGTGCGGCGGTGCCGCCGATCGGCGAGCGGGCCACGACCAGCGGGCCGGGCTCGCCCGGCGAAGCGGTGGGCCGCACGTCCCGGGCGCCACCGGTACCCCCCGTACCACCGGTACCACCGCTGCGCCGGGCCCGGCGGCCCGCGTCCTGCGGTGCCGTCCCGGGGGGCGACTGCGGCCCGACGGCGGGGCCGGGCTCGGTGGAGCCGCCCTGCCCGCTCGTGTCAGCGCTTCGCGCGCCGGGCGCAGCCGCACGCTGGACTGCCGTGGCGCCCGGCTCGGCGGGGGCCGTGCCCGTGGCGCGAGGAGCGCTTTCCGGGCTCGGGGCCGCCGCGCTTCGGCCGGTCGGCTGTGGTCGTGCGGAAGTGACGGGGGTGGCGGGAGTCCGTGGGGTGTCGGGAGTCGCGGGGGCTCCGTGGCCCGGGGCCGTGGTCCGCCGGACGGGGCCGCGCCGGCCGTCGGCCGTACCGGCGGCCCGTGCTCCGGGTGCCGCGCCCGCCGTCGGCGGCAGCGCGGTCAGCGGCGCACCCAGGCCGCCGTGCGTGCGGGCGTTGGACGATTCGGGGCGCGCCTGCTCGGTGCGCGGCTGTGTGGCGCGCCGCACGGCGGTCGGACCGCCGCCGGTCTGGACGGCGCGCTGCACAGGGGCGTCCCCGCGCCGTCCGGGCTCGGGACGGGCAGGGCGAGCCGAGCGCGCCGGGCTGCCCGGTGCCGACGGCTCCACACCGTCCGGCCCGCTCCCCGCCGGAGCTTCCTGCTGCGCGGGCGGGGAGACGATCGGCATCGGTCCGTGCCCGGCCTCGGGGCCTTGACCAGGGACGATGCCTGACGCGCCGTCGGCGTTGAGCCGTGGCGAGGCGCTGGCGGGCAGCGAGGTCAGCGGGGCACCGAGCACGGGTCGGCCCGGTGCGGCGCCTCCCCTCGCGCTGCCTCCCCTCGCGGCGCGCTGCACGGCGTTGCCGGTGCGCGGGGTCGGGGCATCGGTCGGCCGCACCGGAGCCGGCTCGGAGGTCTCGGACGGCCGCGTAGTGGCACCCGGCTCCACGACGGGCGGAGCGACGGCGGCGGAATGCTCCACCGTCGTCGCGCTCGCGGGCCGTTCCACCGGGGCCGCGCCCTCGGACCGCTCCACCGGCTTCGCGCCCTCAACAGGCTCCACCGACGCGACGGCAGCGGCACGCTCCACCGTCGTCGCGCTCGCGGCACGCTGCACCGGCCGGGGCGGGATCACGGCCACCGAGCGCGTCGGCAGCGACCGGGGGCGGGGTGCGGTGGTCAGCGGCTTCCCGACGCGACGCGACGGGACCGGCCTGGCAGTCCTGGCCTGCCCGGCAGACGGCACCTCGGAACCGTGAGCGGGCGCGGCGGCAGCCTGCGCGTCGCCGCCCTCGGCAGCCACCGCCCGTACGGGCAGCCGTCGCACCACGGCGCCGGACCTCTGCACCTGCCGCACCTGACCGAGCCCGCCCGTCGCGCCCGGCCCGCGCCCCACCGAATCCGAAGCCGAGGCCGGTACCGGATCCGCAGCCTCCGACGGCGCCACCGCCGGTGCGGCGTACGGCAGCACGGGCCCGTCCGCCCCGGCGGAGACCGCCGGGCCGAGGGGCCGTGCCACCGCCCGCAGGATGCCCGCCGGGGCGGACGGCAGGACCGCGTGCCCGAGTGCGCCGGTCAGCGAGGGGTTCTGCCAGGAGGCGAGCCGGGACCGGAACCGCAGGCCGTCGCTGACCCCGCCCGCCGCTCCCGCGAGGGTCGGGGTCAGAGGCGCGACCGCGCGCCAACCACCGTCCGGGGCGGGCGCGTCGGCCCGGGGCGCGGGAGCCGCGTCACCCGTGCCGCCGGCAGCACCCGAGGTACCCGGGGCACCCGAAGCGCCCGCCTCGCCCGGACCGCCGGCCTTCCGGCGCCCGAGCCGGTCCCGAATCCCCATCCCGCGCTCACCCGCCTTCGTTGACGCGGGTGTTGATCCGCGCGATCTCCCGCACCCACGCGCGGCGTTCCTGGTGGGACAGGTCGAGGATGTCCTCCCGCTGCCAGTGGAAGTGGTAGGCGATGTACGCGACCTCCTCGTACAGCCGGGTGGTCGCGTACGTCACCATTCCCCCAGGCGCCCACCAGCGAGGTCGACTTCGAAGGAGCCGTCGCAGTGCGGGCAGGTCACCGCGGCGCGGGTGTGGCCCTCGCTGTTGATCCGCTGGTAGAAGTCCTGGAGGAACGCGACGTCGGTGGCGTACATCTGCTCGACGACGCCGGCGTGCACGTCGGTGACGGTGCCGAGCCGGGTGATCACGTGGCTGAGCAGCACCACGCTCAGGTACGCCGGGTTCTCCTTGACCCGCAGGTCGATCTGGGGCATGAGTTCGTCCCGCGCGGTGGCCAGGCGCATGGCGCCGTGCCGGTGCAGGACGCCCTCGTCGTCCAGGTACCCGCGCGGGAGCTCGAACTCGAACTCCGTGTGCAGTCCGTGCCCCTGGGGGCCCCGCCCCCGCTGCGGCGCGGCGGCCTGCGGGGCCGCGGCGGGAGCGGGGGCGGCTGCCGGAGCCTGCTCCAGGAGTTCGTCGAGGCTGATCCGTCGTCTCATTCGACGGTGATCTCCTCGAACACGATGGTCACCGTCTCGGTCGCGGCGCTGGACTCACCGGCGGTGAGGGTGGGGCCCTCCCACCGGCTGGCCCAGGCGTTCATCAGCTGGATCCGCCGGAGGGTGGCACCGGTGGTGTCCTTGACCTCGATGGTGAGGTTCTGCCGCGCGGTGTTGATCGCGCCGTTGTTGAGGGTCTCGTTGATCCACTTGGTGAACGCCCCGCTCTTGTCGAGCCCGCGGGTGATCGTCACCTCGCCCGGCAGCCGCGCGCCGGGCTGTTTGCGGACGATCAGCTTGCCCTGCTGGGTCACCTGCTTGTACTCGACGACGTCCTGGTCGACGGTCAGGTTGCTGATCTCCTTGACGGACTCGACGTTGTAGCCGCCGAGTTGGACGCCGAATATGTGTGTGGAGAGCGGATCGCCTTCAGCCATGACTTCCTGTCACCTTCCGGTCTGTGCTGGCCTGCTGGTCACTCGTTGACGAGGCTCGTGCTGTCGGAGAACTGGGACAGCCGGAACACCACGAACTCGGCGGGCTTCACCGGAGCGACCCCGATCTCGCACACCACCTGCCCGAGGTCGATGGACTCCTGCGGGTTGTTCTCACGGTCGCACTTGACGTAGAAGGCCTCCGCGGCCGTGGCGCCGAACAGTGCCCCGCGCCGCCACTCCTCGGTCAGGAACGCCGTGATGTTGCGGCGGATGCTGGACCACAGCCGGTCGTCGTTGGGCTCGAACACCACCCACTGGGTCCCCAGGAGGATGGACTCCTCCAGGTAGTTGAAGAGCCGCCGCACGTTGAGGTAGCGCCACGCCGGGTCCGAGGAGAGGGTCCGGGCGCCCCAGATTCGGATGCCGCGCCCGGGGAAGGCCCGCACGCAGTTGACGCCGATCGGGTTCAGCAGGTCCTGCTCGCCCTTGCTGAGGCGGATCTCCAGGTCCACCGCGCCGCGGATGACCTCGTTGGCCGGCGCCTTGTGCACGCCGCGCTCGGCGTCGCTGCGCGCCCACACCCCGGCGGCGTGCCCGCTCGGCGGGACCATCGTGTTGCGGCCGGTCGCCGGGTCGAACACCTTGATCCACGGGTAGTACAGGGCCGCGTAGCGGGAGTCGAAGCCCGCCTCGTTGTTGCGCCAGTTGCGCACCTGCTGGGCGCTCAGCCCGGGCGGGGCGTCCAGGACGGCGATCCGGTCGCCCATCTGCTCGCAGTGCGACATCACCGCGAGCTGGACGGTCCGCACGCCCTCGGCGTCGATGTCCCCGCGCTGGTAGGCGCTCATCAGGTCGGGCACCGCGACCATGGTGATCTCGTCGATCGCCTCCAGGCCGGAGAACCCGGTGCGGGCCGAGGCGTCGCCGACGTACTCGGCGGGGCTGATCCGGGTCGTGGCGGCGGGGGCGACCGGCCCGGGCGCGGGGGCTGCGGCGAGGGCGAGCGTCTGGCGCTCCGGGCGGCTCGGCGCGGTGCCCGGCTGCTCGCTGACCGCGACGAGCTTGGACTCGCGCAGCTGGGTGACGACGTAGCCCTTGGTGTTCTTGCGGGTCGAGACGTCGTACGTCTCGGCGACCTCGGCGCCCTTGCGGAGCACCAGCCGGAACCGGTCGTCGGGGACGTTGTCGCCCTCGACGTCGGCGATCTCGACGGTCAGGTCGGCGCCCCCAGCGGGCAGGGCCGTGAACAGGAAGCCGGCGTGGGCGGTGGGCGCGGGCGCCGATCGGGCGACCGGCGGCCAGCCGCCGGCCGTCTCGCCGGCGGGCTCGCCGATCCGCACGACGTAGACGGCGCCGCCGCCGTTGGCGAAGAAGCCGTAGACGGCGTGGGGCAGGTAGGTGCCTTCGGAGAAGCCGCCGAACTGCTGGACGTACTGGTCCCAGTTGGTCACCAGGGTGGGCTCGTGGAAGGGGCCGGTCTGGGCGAAGCCGACGAGGGCGGCGACGGCCGTGCCGACACCCTCGATCGGCCGGGCACCGGACTGGACCTCCTCCACGTACACGCCCGGGGTGAGGTACGACGGCATGCTCGCTCCTTCGGGGTGGCCGATCATTCGCCACCGAGTCTGCTGCCGGGCCGCCACCCGCGACATGTCCGCAGGTCCCGGACCAGGGGCAGAGCCGCTGCCCCGGCGGGCACCCCGGCAGGGCCTCACCGGTCGTCAGCCGGTTGTCAGTCGGTCACCGGCCGACCGTCGGCCGGTGGTCGCCCGGCCGCGCGCTCAGGCCCGCCCGGTGCCCCCGGAGGCACGCGACCACGGCCCGAACTCGCTCTCCAGGACGAGCCGGCCGAGCTTGCGGTACTCCCGCTCGACCGCGAACACCAGCTCCGCCATGCCCAGCGGGCGGCCCGTCTCGGCGGCCAGGTAGGCCGCGGTCACCGCGCAGGCCCGGATGGAGCCGCCGGCGAGTTCGAAGTGCCGTGCGCAGAACGCCAGGTCGAGGTCGTCGCCGCGGGGGATCCGCGGGCCCAGGCAGCGCTCCCACAGGGCGTGCCGCTGTTCCTCGTCCGGCACCGGGAACTCCGCGATGACGTCCAGCCGCCGGGTGAACGCCTCGTCGAGGTTGGCGCGCAGGTTGGTCGTCAGCACGGCGATCCCGTCGAAGGACTCCATCCGCTGCAACAGGTACGCCGACTCCACGTTGGCGTGGCGGTCGTGGGCGTCCTTGACCTGCGACCGCTTGCCGAAGATCGCGTCGGCCTCGTCGAACAGCAGGACGGCGTTCACGTGCGAGGCCTCGGTGAAGATCCGCTCCAGGTTCTTCTCCGTCTCGCCGATGTACTTGTCCACGACGGTGGACAGGTCCACGACGTACAGCTCCATGCCGAGTTCGGCGGCGACCACCTCGGCCGACATGGTCTTCCCGGTGCCGGACTCCCCCGCGAACAGCGCGATCACCCCGCGCCCGCGCCCTCCGCCCGGCCGCATCCGCCACTGGCCGAGCACCTGGTCGCGGTGCCTGGCACGCAGCGCGAGCTCGTGCAGTTGGCGCGCGGTGGGCTCGGGCAGCACCAGGTCGTCCCACCCGACGGCGGGCTCGATCCGGCGGGCGAGGCGGGCGAGCCCCGCCCCGTTCTGCGCCCGTACGGCGGCCCGCAGGTCGTCGGCGGTCACCGGGCGGTGTTCGGCTGCGGCCGTCCTGGTCGCGACCCCGGCGGCCCTGGCCACCTGGTCCTCGTCCAGCTGGTACGGGGCGACGGCCTCGGCCAACTCGGGTCTCAGCACGCCCTCGTACGGCCCTTCCGCAGGGCCTTCCCCGGGTTCACCCGAAGGCTCACCCGAAGGCTCGTGCGAAGCCCCGCCCAGCGCGTGCGCCCAGCGTTCCGCACGCTGCGCCGGGTCCAGCGGAGGGGCCACGAGCACCACCGGGCTCTCCTGCGCCCACGTCGGATCCCACGGGCGCGACCCGTGCACGAGCAGCGGCACCTCGGCGAGTTCCGCGCACAGCTCGCGCAACAGCCCGGCCCGCTCGGGGCGTTCGGGTTCGAGCCGCTCCAGCGGGCCCAGCACCACACCGCTGCCGCTCAGCCGCGCCTCCCGGGCGAGCGCCCGGACCACGGCCTCCGGGGGGCGGGCGGCGAGCGCGGTGACGTCGACGACCAGGGCCCGGCGGCCGAGGCCCGCGAGGGCGTCGACCGCGAGCCGCCCGGCGTTGCCGCCTCGGTCCAGCAGGTGCACCAGTCCGCCGCCGTTGGCCACGGTGGCGCGCAGTCGGCGCGCGGCCTGCGGCGGGGTGCCGACGCCGGACCGGCCGACGCGGACCAGCCCGCGCAGCGCGCCGTCGGGTTCGTCCGAGCCGAGCAGATGGGCCGTCACCCGGTCGGGCAGGCGCAGGCCCCGGGAGAGCAGCGGGCGTTCCGGTTCGGTGATCTCCAGCAGGCCGCCGGCGACCAGCGGGGCCTGGGCGGAGAAGCGGAACCGGCCGGCGCCCGCCCCGGACAGCCCGCACAGTTCGAGCGCGAGCCCGATGGTCGGCCGGCGCAGGGTCAGGTCGTCGTTGAGGTAACCGTAGAGCCGTTCGAAGCGGGTGTCGAGGTCGGGGGCGAGTGCCACCAGCAGGAGTTCGAGGTCCAGCGGGAGCAGTCCGAAGCCGTCGACGAGCCGTTCGGTCCTCGATCCGGGCGGTGGCGGCGGCGGTTCCCCGAGGTCGGCGCCGGCCCGGCCCGTCGCGGCGGGCGCCGCGAGGATCCGTTCCGCCGCCTCCGGGGTGAGGTACTGGCCCCGGTACGGGTCGTCCGGGTCCGGGTCGTCGGCCCTGCGCTCGCGGACGGCGGCCCGGATCCGCTGTTCGAGGCGGCTCAGCCGCTCCCACAGGTCGTCCAAGTCGGCGGCGGGCCCGCTGGTGGCCGCCGCTTCCAGGTCGAGGGTCATCGCGGCGCACCGCCGCGCCGTCTGCGGCCCGGCGGCAGCTGGCGTTCCCGGGGCGCGGCGAAGCCGTCCGCGCCGGGGTCCGTGCCGCCCTCGTAACGCAGCCGGCGGCCCGGGTCGTCCGTGGCCTCCGGGGCGTCGTCGCCGCTCTCGCCGCTCTCGCCGCCCTTGTCGCCCTTGTCGACGGCGCGCAGCACGAGCCCGTCGGTGACCGGGGGCCCCGCCTGGGCCCGCCGACCGGACAGCGGGGCGAGCACCCTGAGGTCGATCGAGGGTTTCAGCTCACCGCCGAGGGCCGACCACACGTCGGACACCGACGGCATGCCCTCGCCGCGCCCGGCGGTCTCCAGCCCGACGGTGAGCCCGAGTTCGGCGAGCGTGCCGGTGAGCAGCCGGGCGGGCAGCGCGTCGGCGGCCGTCAGGCAGCGGAGCACCTCCGACAGCAGCCGGTGCTCGTCCTGGGCCCGGTTGGTCCACGCCGTCACCAGGTAGGCCAGTTCGAACCAGCGGGGCGCGCTGCGCCAGGCCACGACCACGCCGTCGGCGTCGTGCTGCTCGGCGGCGCCGGCCTGGCGGCGGGACACGTCCTCGCGGATGCCGTAGAGGAAGACGCTGACGGTGGGGGCGTTGCGCCGGGCGGCCCAGTCCCGGGTCGGCGATTCGAAGACCAGCTCGATCCCGCGTTCCTGGAGGCCGCTCTCGACGAGCAGGAGCCGCAGCGCCTCGTCGACTTCGTGGATCACCGCCGCTGCACCTCCCCCGGCGGGCCGACGCTGCCGGTCACCACGAGGAAGGGGGTGGTCACCGGGGAGAAGCCGGGGCCGCTCGCGGTGATGGTCCGGGGGCCGGTCTCGTCCTTGGCGAGGATGAGCAGCTGGCCCGCGAAGGTGCCGTCGGTCTTGGGGACGGTGGGCGCCGCGGCGGCGGTGATGCCGGGCGTCCAGGTGAGGGTCACCGGTGTGCCGGGCGGGAAGTCCACGCCGCGGACGGAGGTCACGAAGCCGGGCTTGCCGATCGGCGGCACCGCGACGATGCGGGGCTGCAGGATGCGCAGCGGGGTCCGCGCGACGTGGTCGCCCGGGTCGGCGTCCGTGCCGGTGGTGGTCAGGACGGAGGTGATGGTGGTGTCCAGGGTCGCCTCGGGGGCGAGCACCACCTGCACGACGGCGCTGCCGCCCGGGGGCAGGTCGGCCACGTCGCAGACCCCGCCGGTGCAGCCGGGTGGCATCGGCCCGGTGGGGACGCCGGCGGGCAGGCCGAGCGAGACGCGCAGTCCGGTGGCGAGGGCCTGGCCGTCGTTGCGCACGGTGTAGGTGACGGTGACCCGGCCGCCGACGTATCCGGGGTTCGGCTGGGCGCCGACCGTCACGGCCGGTCCGGCCTTCGGCGCGGGCGGCGCCGGCTGCGGTGCGGGGGCCGGGGCGGGCGGCGGTGGCGGCGGGGCCGGAGGTGAGGAGACGGGCGGTGTCGGGGTCGGGGTCTGGGTCGGTGTCGGCGAGGCAGTCGGGGTCGGGGTCGGGGTCGGAGACGGGCTCGGGGACGGCGACGCGGCCTGGACGGGTACGACCGTCTGCGCGATGTTGTCCTCGGGCTTCGGGTCGACCACCGCCCCGGTCACCCACCAGCCGAACCGCTGGTCGCCGGCCACGGTCCCGACGACGGTGGCGGTCACCTGGACGACCGCGCCCGGGGCCAGGGTGCCGAGTTCGCACCGGAGGGCGTCGGCGGCGCAGGTGCCGGCCGTGGCCTTGAGCCCGGTGAGCCGGGCGCCCGTCGGCACCGACGCGGTGAACGCGGTACCGGGTGAGGGCGCCGGGCCGTGGTTGGTGACGGTGATGGCCACGGTGGTGGAGCCCCCGATCTGCATCGGGATGGTGGCGGCCGGCGCGCTCAGCGACAGGTCGACGGACTGCTGGACGCTCGGTTCCTTCTGCCGCCCCGGCAGCCTGGAGTTGACGGAGGTGAGCCGGCCGGTCGCGAAGTCGTAGCTCTGCAGCGCCTCCGGCGAGTTCGCCGGCAGGGCCCGGCGGGACGTCAGCACCAGCTGCCCGCCGTCCGCCGTCCAGGCGACGTCGCGGGGCTGGAACGGGCCGGTGGCGGAGGTGTCCGGCAGCGGGCGGCGGCAGGCGTTCCGGTCCTGGCTCAGTCCGGCGGGCAGGACCACCGTGCAGCCGTCGCCGGTGGCCGAGCTGACGAGGACTCCGTTCTGCTGGTTGAGCCCGCCGTCGCCGGTCTTGCGGTTGAAGGCGACGCGCCGGCCGTCGGGCGAGAACGCGGGGCTGTCGTCGATGACGTCGCAGGCGCCCGGGCAGGCCCTGCGGCTGAGGTCGGTCGGCCGGTCGAGGGCGTTGGCGGGCACGGTCCACACGTGCTTGTTGCCGCCGTTGCCGTTGACGACCTCGGTCCTGGTGTAGGCGATCAGCTTGCCGTCCGGGGACCACGAGGGCTGGGCCATGGACGCGGCCGGCTGGCCGTTGGTCGGTTCGACGGTGCCGACGATCGCGCCGGTCGACACGTCCGCGATCAGCACCCGCCCGGGGCCGGAGGCCGCCCCGACGCCGCCGGGCGAGGTCCTGGTGAAGGCCATCAGGCGGCCGTCGGGCGAGAGCTCCGGGTCGGTGTCCCAGTCCTTCGGTCCGCGCCCGGCGAGGTTCATCGGCTTCGGGTCTGAGCCGTCGGCGCCGGTCTGCCAGATCCGTTCGATCCGGCCGGCGGGCGAGTCCTCGAAGCGGGTCAGCACGATCCGCCGGCCGTCCGGTGTGTAGGTCTGCCGTTCGAACCACGGGTCGTAGCCGGGGCGGGGGTTGAACAGGGGGTCGGCCGCGGGGTCGGTGTCGGTGTCGGCGGCCGGGTCCTCCCGGAGCACGCTGACGCCCAGGTCGCGCGGGTCCGCTCCGTCGGGGCGGATGTCCGACAGGTCGGCCACGTTGGGGGTGTCGGCGCTGTTGCGGTCCACGACGGGCCCGCCGCCCTTCTGGGGGCCGAGCCAGACCGGTGTGCGGACGGCACGGTCCTCGCTCGCCACCAGTTCGGCCCCGCCGCAGAAGCAGGTCAGGGCGCGGTACACGTTCTCGTACGGCGTCGGGTCGGCGTTCTGCCGGTTGGGGCTGAGGAAGAGCACGCCGCTGCCGTCGGGCAGCCAACCGGCGGACCTGGTCCGCCAGTCGCCGCCGACGCCGGGGAAGAACGCCCGGTCGTTGGTGCCCTCGGGCGAGATCACCCGCAGCTGCGGCCCGGTCTGGCCGGCCTGGTCCCAGGTGTAGACGATCTGGTCGCGCAGGTCGGGCGCGTCCACCGGGTTCCACGCCGGTTCGACGGCGTTGCCGGCGGTCACCGCGGTGATCCGCCGCGCCGCGCCGCCGGCCAGCGGCATGACGTAGACCTGGGTGTGCGCCGGGTCCACGTCGCAGGTGTACGCGACCCACTTGCCGTCGGGCGAGACCGTCGGGTGCGCCTCGGAGTCCGCGGTGTCGGTCAGCCTGCGCAGGCCGGTGCCGTCGGTGTTGACCACCCAGAGGTCCCGCTGGGTCTGCCCGTTGCGCCCGCCGGGCTCCACCGCGTCGAACACGACGGTCCTGCCGTCCGGGGCGAGCGTCGGCTCCGCGGTGTCCATGCCGGTGGTGAGCCTGCGCACCGCGCCCGACGCCTCGCGCAGGTAGACCTGGGGCAGCGGGCCGTCCCGCAGGCTGGTGAACACCAACTGGTCGCCGCGCGCGGAGGGTTCGGTGTCGAAGTGGACGGGGCCGGGCCCGAACAGCGACGCGCTCGACGTCGGCCCGGTCAGCCGCGCCAGGCTGCGGTGGCCGGTGCCGGCGTAGACGATCCGTCCGCTCTCCGCCGTGGCCCCGGCGGCCACCGGGGCGGCGCCTCGTCCGTCGCCGTCGGAGTTCGCGGTGCCCAGCGTCACCACGGCCACGGCCAGGGACAGCAACGTCGCGACGGCGGCTCGCGCCGAGCGCCGCAGGGGGCGGGGAGTGCCGGTGGCGCCGATCACGCTCAACCTCACAGACCGAGAAGGGTACGTCCGGCAGTCTCCCCGGCCCGGGCGCCGGGGCGACAGGCCCCGGGCACCCGAGCCGGGGGTAGCGACCGGTGCCCCTGAGGGCAATCCGGCGCCGACGCTCCGGCGGCGTCCTCAGATGAGGCCGTGGCGCATCGCGTACCCGACGGCGTGGGCGCGGTTGCGCAGTCCCAGCCGGGTGGTGATCTCGTGCAGCACGTTCTTGACCGTGCGTTCGGAGTACGAGGTCTCGGCCGCTATCTCACTGGTGTCGAGGCCGTCGGCGACCAGCCGGAGCATCTCCGCCTCGCGCGCGGTCAGGGTCGACAGGGTCAGCCCGCGCGGGTCGAGCATGGTGCGCTGGAGGCTGCCGACCCGGTCGAGCAGCTTGCCGAGGAGGTCCCCCGGCATGACGCCCTCGCCGTTGGCCAGGGCGGTGATGAGGTGGACGAGCCGGTCCTGGTCGGCGTCCGAGCGGCGCAGCACGGCGCCGACGCCGCACTCGATGATGGTCTGCAGGCCGCCGGCCTCGAAGTGGCCCACGACCAGCCCGGTCCGGCTCTGCGTGTTGAGGCGGAGCCGGCGCAGCCGGTCGGTCACGGCGTCGTTCAGCCCGTCGACCACCATCAGGGAGACCTGTGCGCGCGCGACGTCGCCCTCGGCGAGCAGTTCCACCTCCGGCCGGTGCCTCAGCTGCTGGACGACGCCCGTGTGCAGGATGATGTCCTCCGCGTACACCGCCACCTGGACCCGGCCCGGCTTCACGTTCACGCGCACCGCGGCGGGCTCGGCCGATCCACGCGGTCGGGCCTGCACGGACCTGGTCGCCCCGACGGCCTCATGGGTGGTGGTTTCGATCATCGTCATCCAACTGTTCCGTTCTGCTTCGTCTGCGTCACCGGACGCATGGTGAGGACGGCCGGGCGCCATGTCATGGAGCCGGCCGCGGGTGTTGCCGGGGGGACGGGGTGGGGAGCGTTGGCTGGGGGCGGGGCATCGGCCCCGGGCAGGGCCCGGTTGTTCCCGCGGGCAAGGGGTGTGCCCGCGGCTTGCCCGCGGGGCTCTCTCCTGGGGGTGTCCTCCGGCCCTACCGTCACGGCATGACCGCATCCGCCGAACTCGGCCTTCCCGCGCTGACGGTGTCGCCCGGAGACGTGGCCACGACGACCCTGACGGTACGCAACGACACCGATATCGTTGAGGCGTACTCGCTGGAGGTGGTCGGGGCCTGCGCTCCGTGGACGACGGTCGAGCCGGCCCGTCTCTCGCTCTTCCCGGGGACGTCCGAGACGGTGACGATACGGCTCGCCCCGGCCCGCTCGCACGAGGTGCGGGCGGGTGAGTTCCCGCTCGGCATCCGGGTGTTGCCCGCCGAGCGCCCCGAACTGGTGACCGTGCCGGAGACGACCGTCACCGTGACGCCGTTCCGGGAGCTGCGCGCCGCGCTCGCTCCCCGGCGCCGCCGGGGCTGGCTCCGCGCCCGCTACCGGACGTCGGTGCGCAACCTCGGGAACACCGCGGCCGTCGTGACGTTCGCCCCGGCGCAGCCCGGCGAGGAGCTGCGCTTCGGGTTCGCCCCGGAGCGGCTGCGACTCGCACCGGGCGAGTCCGCCGAGACCCGGCTGCGGGTGCGCGCGCGCAAGTTGATCTGGTTCGGCAAGCCGGCCACCTGGCCCTTCGAGGTCACCGTCGGCCAGGAGGGCGAGGCCGCCAAGACGGACGGCCCGCAGCCGGCCGAGCGGCCGCACGTCCTGGAGGGCGAGTTCGTCCAGCACGCGCTGCTGCCCAAGTGGCTGCTCGCGCTCATCGCGGCGCTGATCGCGCTGCTGCTGGCCTGGCTCACGCTGGTCCGGCCGGCGGTGCGCAGTTCCGCGAAGCAGGCCGCCGACAAGGCCGTCGAGCAGAAGGTCGCCTCGTTCACCCCGGCCCCCGTCGCGGCTCCGCCGGCCCCGGCCCCCGGAGCGACTCCGAGCGGTCAGGGGCAGCAGGGCGGCGCTGCGGGCGGCGGCTCCGGCGGTGGTTCGGGCGGGGGCTCCGGCCGCTCGGTCCCGGGGACGGAGCAGCAGTTCTCCACGACGGTAGACGTGACCACCAACACCAGCGGCTCCGCGGTGGGCGCCTACCGGGTGGACCACGGCAAGGTCTTCCGCATCACCGACATCGTCGCCGCCAACTTCCAGGGCGACCAAGGGCTGTTGACCATCAAGTTCGGCGAGCAGACGATCACGACCATCGCCTTGGAGACCTTCCGTAACCAGGACTATCACTGGGTGACTCCCATCGAGGTCCCCGAGGACCAGACGGTGACGGCGAGCGTTGTCTGCCAGCAGCCGGGTACGCCCGCCTCGGGGAAGCAGGCCACCCAGTGCCACGAACTGCTGAACGTCAGTGGGCAGTTGAGCGATATCAAGCGCTGAAACCGCACCTCTCCCTCACTTCTCGTTCACACCATGCACCTGTCAATGGAGTGCGACATTACTGGCGGGTTCAGTAGTCGTTTCTAACACCAACCCGGCCTTGATGGGACAGAGAGTGACGTGAGTGACACCCGCCCGGAAGCCCGGCGGACGCCATAGGGCCCGCCAGGACCGGTCATCCGCCCGAACGGGCAAGCGGAGCGGCCCGTTCGTACAGTGGATCCTGCCCTTTCGCCCATGCCTGACACCTCGTCAACCACCGCGCCCGGAAACAGGATCGCCGACCGGTCGGTCGGTCGGAAACGGGCGAACGGCCCGTCCGGGTGCCGGTCGAGGGCCGTCGATTACCCTGGAGGCGGTCGGAGCAGCCGGACCGAGGAGAGACCCGTGCCGGAGCTCGACCTGCCCACCCACCCGACCGTGCGCACCGCCGAGGGCCTGCTGCGCGGCCGCCTCCTCGGCCGGCACGCCGTCTTCCGGGGCGTCCCGTACGCCCGGCCCCCGGTGGGAGCGCTGCGCTTCGCCGCCCCCGCCCCGGCCGAACCCTGGGACGGCGTCCGCGAGGCGGCACGGTTCGGCCCGACCCCGCCGCAGTCCGGGCCGACAGCCGCGAGCCCGGCCGGGGACACCGACTGGCTGACGCTCAACGTCCACACCCCCGACCCGGGCGCGGCCGGACTGCCCGTCCTGGTCTGGATCCCCGGCGGCGGCTACGTCACGGCGGCCTCGGACGACCCCATGTACGACGCCACGGCCCTGGCCTCCGCCGGACTCGTCGTGGTCAGCCTCAACTACCGGGTGGGCGTCGAGGGTTTCGGCCGGCTCGACGGCGCCCCGGCCAACCGCGGCCTGCTCGACCAGGCCGCCGCGCTGCGGTGGGTCCGGCGCAACATCGCCGTGTTCGGCGGCGACCCCGACCAGGTCACCGTCGCCGGCCAGTCCGCCGGGGCCGGCTCGATCGCCGCACTGCTCACCATGAAGCCGGTGCGCGGCCTGTTCCGACGCGCCGTCACCCACTCGGTGCCGGGCAGCCACTGCACCCCCGCCCTGGCCGCCGACGTCACCGCCGCACTGGCCGGCCGACTCGGCACCGCGCCCACCGCCGCCGCCCTGTCGGCGGTCGACCCCTGGCGCCTCGCCGGGGAACTCACCGCCCTCAGCGCCGACCTGACCGGACACGGCGAGCGCTGGGGGGCCTTCGCCCAGTCCGGCCTCGCGGTCTGCCCGGTCGTCGACGGCGACGTCCTGCCCGAAGCGCCCTGGCCCGCCCTGGCCGCCGGCCGGGCCGCCGGGATCGACCTGCTCGTCGGCCACACCCGCGACGAGTTCCGGCTGTTCACCGTCATGGCCGGCCTCCTCGGCACCTTCACCGAACAGGACGCCCGCACCGCGCTCGACCTCTTCGCCCCGCAGCCGCACGGCCCCGACGCCTACCGCGCCGCGTACCCGCGGGCAACCCCGGACGAACTGCTGGAGTCCGTCCGCTCCGACGCCCTGTTCCGAATGCCCTCGCTCCAGCTCGCCGAGGCCAACACCGCCGCCGGCGGCACCTCCTACCTGTTCGATCTGGCCCTGCCCGCGCTCGGCGGGGTCCTGGGCGCCTGCCACAGCCTCGACGTCCCCCTGGCCTTCGGAACGCTGGACAGCCCGATCGGGCGGCAGCTCCTCGGCGACACCCCCTCGCCGGAGGCCGTCGCGGTCTCCCACGAGCTCCACCGGGCCTGGGCCTCCTTCGCCACCACCGGCGATCCCGGCTGGCCCGCCTTCCACCCCGACGAACAGCTCACCCGCGTCCTGGACGCCCGCCCCCGCACCGTCCGCTACCCCGAGCAGACCGCCCGCCGGATCTGGACCGGACACCACCCCGCCGCCTTCGACCTGCGCTGACCGCCCGGGACGCCGCCGACCAGTGCGATCTCCACTTCGCTCACCCCGTTCCGTGCCCGTTCCGCGTTCCGTGCCCGGCCCGTCCCGCTCGGTGTCGCCCCCGGCCCGCTCAGACGTCCACCGTCACCCGGCAGGTCCAGCCGTCCGGGCCGGCACGCAGGTCCAGGTCGTGCAGCGAGACCGCCTTCGGCACGGCGCCGACCAGGGCCGCGGTGGCGGCGTCCGCCATCCGGAAGCGGACCTCGACCGTCCGGGCGCCGTCCAGACCGCGGATCGGGCCGAGCGCCAGCCCGGCGGGGAGTTCGCCGTCGGCGTCCATCCGGTAAACGACCTCCTCCAGGACGCCCGCGAGCAGGTCCGCGTCGCTCGCCGCGAGGACGGTGCAGCCGCGCTCGCCGACGATCCGCGCGGCGGAGAGGTCCGCGAAGCCGCCCACGACGGCGTGCACCAGCTCGCCGATGCAGCCCTCGGCCGTCGGCGCCCAGGCCTCCACCCGCAGGTCCGCCGTGTGCGGCACGGTCCGGTGGCCGCTGCCGGCACGCCCCGCGGGTCCGCGACCGTCCACGAGCGACGCCTCCCGCCCCCGTTGACGTTCCCCCTCCAGCCTCGTCCCGTGGGGCACCCGGAGGCAACCGCGGAGGCTCCCGGGGCGGGTCGGACACGACCTAGTCGCGGACCGAGGCGAGGTAGGCGGCGGTCAGGTCGGGGGTGGCCAGCCAGGCGGCGTGGTCACTCGGCTCCGCGTAGGTGTTGGCGAGCCGGCGGGCGACCGGCTCGTGCTCGGCGGCGGCCGCGAACACACCCCGCACGTGGTCCGGCACGGTGAGCATCGCGGCGGTGAACTCGACCGCGTGCCGGGCGTGTTGCCGCCAGAAGCGCTCTGCGGTGCGGCACATCCAGTCCGCGGTGTAGGGGGCCTCGCCGTGCTCGACGATCGCCCGCAGGTACGCCTGCGCCGCCCGCGCGGCACTGTTGGCGCCCTGGCCGGCGATCGGGTCGTTCACCACCACCGCGTCGCCGAGGCCGAGCACGTGGACGGCGTCGACGCCGGTGCCCAGCTCCGCCACCGGCCGCCGCACCACCGGGGTGACGGCGCCGGACAGTCCGGCCCCGGCATCGGTCGGCTCGGCGTCCGCCCACAGCTCCGCCTCCCACGGCAGGTACTCGCGCAACAGGGCTCGGATCCGGGCGAGTTGGGCGTCGGGCGCCGGGGCGTCGCGGAACGCGTCCAGCGGCCCGCCGGGCAGCGCCTCCCACAACAGGATCGCGCACGGGCCGGAGAGGGTCAGGGCCGGTTGCAGGTACAGCTCGCCCAGGCCGGGCAGCGCGTGCATCCGCGCCCGCGGCTCGGTGGCCGGATCCGGCGAGCCCACCCCGTGGACGTACAGGCAGGACAGCGCCCGCTGCGGCCGGTCGAACGGCGAGCGGGCGGCGTCGCGTTCGAAGACCCCGGCCAGTTCGCCGCGCCCGGCCGCGACCACCGTCAGCTCGTGCCGGCGGGCGAGCTCGCACAGGCCGTCCCGGTCCAGCGAGCGGTACTCGACCCGGCCGCCGCGCTCTTCCAGCATTTCCAGCCAGCGCGCCAGTTTCAGCCGCTGGTCCACCGACTGGGCGGGCTCGTCGAGCGTCATGGTGAACTCCAGCGCCCGCACCCCGGGCGGCACGGCGAGCACCGACCGGACGGCGCGGACCGCCGGCGCCTCCCCCGCCCACAGGTCGAGCCCGGCCGCCGCCTCGGTCCGCAGCGCCGGTCCGAACATCGCCTGGGTGGACAGCACCCGCCCGCCGCACACCTGCTCGGGGGTGCGCTCGGCGACCAGCGTCACCTGGTAGCCGGCCGCCACCAGCCCCAGCGCGAGTTGCAGGCCGGCCTGGCCCGCTCCGACGACGGCGATCCGGCGCATGGCGGCCTCCAGGGTGGGTGGTCTCGGCTGACGGCGCCGCCGGCGGCCCGGCTGACGGCCCGTCACGCAGGCACAGTAGCCGAGCCGCCGGGGCGCGTCACCGGGGCCGGGCGCGCCCGGCCGCTCGGTCCGGGGCTCCACCAGCGCCGGCCACGCCCCGGCGCGGCCGGCTCAGCCGCGCAGGTGCGCGGTGAGCACCTCGACCACGGCCGCGGTCTGGTCCGCCACGTAGAAGTGCCCGCCGGGGAAGACCCGCAGGTCGAAACCGCCGGTGGTGTGCCGGTCCCACTGGGCGGCCTGGTCGACGGTGGCGTTCTGGTCGGTCTCCCCCACCAGCGCGGTGATCGGCTGCGGCACGGTCGCCTCCGGCGCGCAGCGGTACGTCTCGATGGCGGTGTAGTCGGCCCGCAGCGCCGGCAGGATCAGCTCGCGCAGCGCCGGGATGGTGAGGATCCGCTCGTCCGTCCCGCCGAGGCGCACGATCGTGTCGAGCAGCCCGTCGTCCGGCAGCCGGTAGACGGCGGTCTCCCGGGGCAGCGAGGGCGCGCGGCCCGCCGAGACGAACAGCCGCTCGGGCCCCGGGAGGCCGTCGCGGGCGAAGCAGCGGGCGGTCTCGAAGGCGACGGCCGCGCCCATGCTGTGCCCGAAGAAGGTCAGCGGCCGGTCCGTCCACTCGCGCAGCTCCCGGTAGAGCTGCTCGGCGAGCTCCAGCACCGAGTCGATCGCCGGTTCGGCGAAGCGGTTCTGACGGCCCGGGTACTGGACGGTGAGCACGTCGGCGTAGGGCGCGAGCGCGTTGGCGTACTCCATGTAGTAGCTGGCGGAGCCGCCCGCGTGGGGGAAGATCACGATCCGGGCGGGGGCGGAGTCGGACGGACTGAAGCGGCGGAACCACGGGTTGTCGACGGCGGCACTGCTGGACATGCGGATGCGGACCTCTCTCCGTGACGAACTCTGCTGACCCCAGTCTCGCAGGGCCCCACCCGACGCGGGCCCGAAACCCGGCGGTTCGACGATCTTGAGGCCCGACGGCGGTGACGGCGATCTGTCAGCGATCTGCCGGTCAGGCCTGTGATCGTGGGGCTGCCGGCGGGGCCGCGGTCTCGAATCGCGGGTGTCCCGGCGGCCCCGAATTCGCCAGGAGGTCATCAGCATGTCGTCCACAACCCGCAGCCGGCCGTGGGACGTTCACCGGCCGCCGGCCGCCGCCGGGAGGAGCGTCCTGGTCACCGGGGGCAACGCCGGTATCGGCTACTTCGTCGCCGAGCAGCTCGCCGGGACCGGCGCCACGGTCGTGCTCGGCAGCCGGGACGCCGGTCGGGCCGGGGCCGCCATGGCGTCGATCCGCTCCCGCGTCCCCGGCGCCGTGGTGCGCCACCTCCCGCTGGACCTCGCCGACCTGCCCTCCCTGCGGGCCGCCGTGGACGGGCTCGCCCTCGACCACCTCGACGCGGTCGTCCACAACGCCGGGGTCGCGCTGGACGATCCGCCACGCCGGGAGACCGGGGCCGGGCACGAGCTGATGTTCGCGACCAACCACCTCGGGCACGTCGCGCTCACCCGCTGGCTGGCCCCCCTGCTCGCGGCCGCACCGGCGGGCCGCATCGTGACGGTCGGCAGCTTCGCGGCCCGCTCGGAGCGACTGGACCTCGACGACCTCCAGTCGGCCGTGGACTACCGGCCCAAACGCGCCTACGGCCGTTCGAAACTGGCGCAGATGACCTTCGGCCTCGAACTCGACCGACGCCTCCGCGCCGCCGGCAGCACCGTGCTCAGCCTGCTGGCGCACCCCGGCGGCGCACTCGACTCGCTCACCCCGCCCCGCCCGCCGGTCCACACCCGGACCGTCGGCGAAGGGCTGCGCGGCCTGCCGGCCGGGCTCCTCCTCCAGGGCAAGGACCACGGCGCGTGGCCGATCGTCCGGGCCGTCCTCGACCCGCAGGCGCAGGGCGGCCAGCTCTGGGGCCCCCGCGTCTTCGGCCTGCGCGGCGCCCCCCGCCTCGAACCCGCCCAGCCCCACCTGACCGACCGCGCCGTCGCCGACCGCCTCTGGGACGCCACCTGCCGACTCGCCGCCGTGGACCCCCACCTCGGCCTCCTCTGACCACCGCTCCGGCCAGGGGACTTCACCGCTCCCGGCGGCTCAGGCACTGTTCCCGGTCACCGCCTCCGCCGGGGCCTCACCGGGCCGGGCCGAAGTGGACGGCTGTGGCGCGGGAGCGGGAGGCGGTGTCGAGGAGCAGGACGGACGCCGCTTCCGGGGCCGGGGTCGGCGCGCCGGAGCGCGTGTGGCGGGTGAAGGCGGCGAGCAGTTGGTCCAGGCCCCGGCGGTGGCGGGCGAAGACCCGGGCGGAGGCGTGGCGGCCCCGGGCGCGCTGGCCGTCCAGCGCGGTGGCGGCACCGACGTCGAGCAGCACCAGGTGCAGTTGCCGGCCCTGCCGGGCGGCCTCGCGGGCGAGCCAGCGGCGCATCCAGGCGCGGCTGCCGCAGTCGTGCACCAGCAGTGGCCCGCCGCGCCGCACGGAGGCGCGCAGCAACCGGACGTGCTCCAGTCGGGCCCAGGGCCGGTAGACCGCGTACGGCAGGCGCGCGGGCATGACCGCCTCGCAGGCCTCGTGGACGGCGCGCGGGTCGACGGTCGGCACCGCCCCCGCCCCGGACCAGCGCCGCAGCAGCGTGCTCTTGCCCGCGCCCGGCAGGCCCGACACGACCACGACGGCATCGGGCGGGTAGCCCACGGTGAACGCCGCCCCCGCGACGCCCCGCAGGTCGAGGACGCCGTGCGGGCGCTCCTCGGCCCCCTGCCCGCCCGGCGCCTCGGCCGTGCCCGTGCTGGTGCCCACGTGTCCCCCGTCCCTGTCCGACGGGGAACCCTAACAACTCCCGGCCGCGGGTACGGCACTCCGGTCCGGTCACGGCAGGACGCCCCGGCAGCGGCCCCTGCACCCGGGATCCCCGGCACCACTCCACCACCGCGCCCGCCCTAAGCTGACGTCCCATCAGACAGGAGGCCGCAGCATGGCGGAGTCGGGGCCGACGTACACCGGGCTGGTGTTGGCGGGGCTGGAGCGGGATCCGGGGCGGGTGGCGATCCGCTGGGGGGAGGAGGCGCTGACCGCCCGGGAGTGCCTGGACGGGGTGTACCGGACGGCGCGGGCGCTGGCGGGTGCCGGGCTCGGGCGCGGGGACGGGGTGACGGTGCTGGCCGGGAACCGGCCGGAGGCGGTGCTGGTGCGGTTGGCCGCGAACCTGCTGGGGTGCCGGGTCGCGATGCCGCATCCGGACGGCCCGGTCGGGGAGTCGGTGGCGCTGGCCGGGTTCGCCGGGACGTCGGCGCTGGTCTTCGATCCGGCCCGCTGCCGGGCCGCCGCCGCGGGGATCGCGCGGGCGCTGCCCTCGGCGGGCCTGTTCGCGCTGGGGCCGTCGGCGCTCGGGGTGGACCTGTCGGCGTCGGCCGCGTCCTGCTCGCCGGAGCCGCTGGCCCCGCGGTTCCGCCCGCAGGACGTGATGGCGGTGCGGTTCACCGGCGGGACGACGGGCCGGCCGAAGGGTGTGCTGCGCCGGTTCGCCCGGCCGCCGCGACCGGCGCTCCTGTCCGGTTCGACGTTCCTGCTCTGTACGGAGCTGTGCCACGGCGGCGGTACGACGGCGGATCTGGCGCTGGCGGCGGGCGGCACGGTGGTGTTGCAGGAGGCCTTCGCCGCCGAGGCGGTGCTGGCGGCGATCGAGCGGTTCCGGGTCTCCCGGGTGTACCTGCCGCCGCACCTGCTCTACCACGTGCTGGACCATCCGCAGCTGCGCGCGACCGACACCGGCAGCCTGCGCCGCGTCACGTACACCGGCTGTCCGCCGTCGCCGCGCCGGTTGGCGGAGGCGACGCGGCGGTTGGGCCGGGTGCTGCACCAGACGTACAGCCTGACGGAGTGCGGGCCGGTGACGAGGCTGGGCCCGGACGAGCACCTGGACCCGCGGCTGCTGGCGACGGCCGGGCGTCCGTTCCCGGACACCGAGGTGCGGATCGTGGACGAGGAGGGGACGGTGCTGCCGACGGGCCGGACCGGGGAGATCTGCGTCCGCACCCCGACGGCGATGGTCGGCTACTGGCGCGACCCCGAACTGACCGCCCGGGTGCTGCGGGACGGCTGGCTGCACACCGGCGATCTGGGCAGCCTGGACGCGGCCGGCTATCTGACGGTGGCCGGGCGCCGCCCGATGGCGATCGTGGACGGGCACAACGTCTTCCCCCGGGACGTCGAGGAGCCGCTGCGCGCGCACCCGGAGGTGCGGGAGGCGGTGATGTTCGCGACGGCCGGCCCGGACCGGCTGGAACGGGTGCACGCGGCCGTGGTCACCGGGCCGGGATCGCGGGCGACGGCGGAGGAACTGCGCCGCTGGGCCCGGGAGCGGGTCGGGCCGCGGTGCGCGCCGGACTCCGTCCTGGTGCTGCCGGGGATCCCGCTGACCGGGGCGGGGAAGCCGGACCTCGACGCGCTGCGGGCGTTGGCCACGTCCTCGGAGGGCCGGACCGTCACCCCTACAGGGGCGCGCGAGGGAGTGTGACGCGCCCTGCTGATGCTTCGAGCGCCCGCGCGGGCGACCTCTCGCGCGGCGGACGACGGGAAGAACCGCCTGTGGACACTCGACCGTGCGGACCGAACTGCCGATACAACCCCGGCGGCGTTCCTCCGCACCGTCCCCAGGAGGCACTTCCTTGACCTGGCTACGCGTCCTGACCGCACTCGGAATCCTCGCCGTCGCGGCCAGTGCAGTGCTCGTCTTCGCCCTCTGCACCGCCACCGCCCGGGGCGAGCGCGCCGGTGAGGACGCACCCGACCTGCGCGCGGACGCCGAAGGCAGCGGGCTCTTCCAGCGGATGGGCGGCGACAGCTGACGGACCCGACGGCCGCCGCCCACCCGCTTCCTCGGTGCCCGGCGCCTCAGTGCCCGGCGATGTCGTCCGGACGGACCTCGATGTGGTCGGCCGCGAGGTCGACCGCCACCCGGTGCTCCATCCCGAGCGCCTCCAGGAACTTGACCGGCAGCTGCACCCGGCCGGTGCGGTCCAGCATCACGTACTCGCGCTCGTTGACCGACTCCTCGCCGTGCTCGTCCGTGACGGTGCGGCGCAGCACCTCGCTGCTGGTCCGGCCGTCCCGGATGGCGACCGTGCGGCGCACCTCGCCCGCGACCATCGGGTCGTGGGTGACGATGACGACGGTGGCGCCGAGTTCGCGGTTGACGGTGCGGAAGGACTCGAAGATCACCCCCGCGGTTTCGGAGTCCAGTTCGCCGGTGGGCTCGTCGGCGAGCAGCACCGGCGGGTTGTTGGCCATCGCCACCGCGATCGCGACCCGCTGCTGCTGGCCGCCGGAGAGCTCGTTGGGGCGGCGGTGGGCGAGGTCGCCGATCTCCAGCGCCTCCAGCAGCTCGGCCACCCGGTCGGCCTGCTGCTTGGCCCGCCCGGCCCCGGCCCGGCGCCCGCGCAGTTGCATCGGAAGGGCGATGTTCTCGGCGGCGGTGAGGAAGGGCAGCAGGTTGCGGGCGGTCTGCTGCCAGATGAAGCCGACCACCTCGCGCCGGTAGCGCAGCCGCTCCCGGGCGGACATCTCCAGCAGGTCGCAGCCGGCGACGGTGGCGCTTCCGGCGGTCGGCACGTCGAGCCCGGCCAGGATGGTCAGCAGGGTCGACTTGCCGCTGCCGGAGGCACCGACCAGGGCGACCAGGTCGCCCTGCTGGATGGTCAGCTCCAAGCCCTGCAACGCCTGGACCTCGACGCCCTCGGCGCTGAAGATCCGCACCAGCCGGTCGCAGACGATGGCCGCGCCCTCGCCGTACGCCTTGGGCGAGGCGGCGGCGAGGGCCCGCTGCCGGAGCTCCTGCAAGCTGGGGGCCTCGGCGACCGGCTGCTCCTGGGGAGTGCTCTTCACCGCTCGTCTCCTGTCTTGACTGTCCTAGAGGTCCTGGCGGTCCTGAAGGTCCTGACGGTCCTGAAAATCTCGACGACCTTGACGGTCCCCACGGTCCCGGCGGCCGGCGCCGGTGTCACGGCCCGTACCGCTCCTCCCGCCCTCACCGCTGGTCCCCCGCCCGCAGTTCGGTGGCGATCTGGCGCCGGCCGGAGACGGCCGTCTCCAGGACCACCCCGAGGCAGACCACCAGCGCCAGGCCCGCCGTGGGCAGCAGCACCGGCAGCAGGACGGGGGTCAGCACGTCGCCGACGTTGGCGCCGACCAGCGCCGACAGGTCGAAGGCCGACCCGAGCAGTCCGACCGCCGCCAGCGCGACCAGCCCGCCGCCGACGGCCGCCACCAGGGCCTGCGGCAGCGTCTCGGTGATGATCAGCGCCAGCCCCTGCCGGGGCCGCAGGCCCATGGTGCGCAGTCGGGCCAGCAGGGCCGTGCGCTCGGGGGCGGCCCGGACCAGTGTCAGCAGGACGGCCAGCAGGGCGAACCCGGCGCCGGCGGCACCCGAGTACCAGAACAGGCGTTCCGCGGAGCGCTGCAGCGGGTCGGCGGCGAGCGTGGCGGCCACCTCGTGGCTGCTGCGGACCGTGTACCCGGGGGGCAGCCCGTAGCTGCCCTTGCCGGCGGCCACGGCCTCGTCCCGGATCAGCTTGGCGAGGCCCGTGGCGGTGGTCAGGCCCCGGTCCAGGAGCAGGTTCCTGACCTGGCCGGCGTCGACGTTGCCGGCGGAGAGCCACTTGTTCGTCCGCTTGAGCTCCGGAAGGCGCTCGGAGGCGGGCCCGACAGGCACCACCATGAACGGCTTGCCGGGGTCCGGCAGGGCGGGGGTGCCGGTGACGATCCCGGCGACGGTGGTGCGCAGTTGGCCCCCGTTGGGCGTGCGCAGCCGGGGCGGGCCGCCGGCCAGTTGCTTGGACAGGCCGCTGCTGAACAGTGCCGGCACCGGGGTGTCCGGGCCGCCGGGGGTGCCGGCGAGCACCGCCGGGTCGAACTCGCCCACCCCGAAGGTCCGGGCGATCTCGGCGTAGGCCTTCGGCTCGGCCACCACGAGGATGGCCGAGGTGGAGTCGCCGTCGGCGCCGGTGAAGAAGGCCCCGGGCTCGACCCACACGCCGGTCGCGGCCCGTACGCCGGGCAGTTCGGCGGCGGCCGTGGTGAACGCCTCCGGCAGGGTCGCGTAGACCGGCAGGGTGACGGAGACGTCACCGCCGGTGGCGATCCGGCCGGCGCGCAGCCGGACGCTGTCCACGGTGTCGAGCACGGTGGCGCCGAAGCCGGTCGTGGTGACGGCGATCACCAGGGCGAGCAGCGGCAGCGCGGAGGGCCGGCGGCGGCCCGAGCTGTCGCGGGCGGCGCGGGCCAGGCCGAGGAAGCCGATCAGGCCGCGGCCACGCCCGGCGAGGGCGGCCAGCCAGCCGACCACCAGCGGCTGGATCCGGGCCAGCAGCAGGCCGCCGGTGAGGGCGAGCATCAGCGGGGCGGCCACCAGCAGCGGGTCCAGGCCGTTGCCGGGGGCGACGCCGCGGCGGCGGACCTCGGCCACGGCCGCGGCGGTGACGGCCAGGACGGCGAGTTCGCCGACGAGTCGGCGCCAGCCGGCCACGGCCTTCGGCGGGGACAGCAGTACGGCGGCGCGCGCCGGGAAGGCCAGCACGGCGATCAGGGTGACCGCCAGGGCGGTGAGCAGGGCGTTGCCCCACCGGGGGGTGGGCAGCAGCACCAGGGCGAGGGCCGTTCCGAGCAGGGCGGAGGGCAGCACGGTCGCCGCGCCCTCGCCGAGCAGGCGCAGCAGGATGCCGCCGCGCGAGCCGCCGCGGGCCTGGAGCAGCCGGAGTTCGGCGGTGCGCCGGTCGGCGGTGAGGGCCGCCGCGAGACACAGCACCACGACGGCCACCCCCGCCACTCCGGCCGGTCCGATCGCGGCCAGCGGGGCCGCGGCGTCGTAGCGGGCGGTGGCCCGGGTGAAGACGTCGGGCAGGAGCGAGGTGACGTGCAGGTCCGGGCGCTTGGTCACGTCGGCGAGGGTGGTGGCGCCGCGCCCGACCAGGTAGGAGCCGACGGTGGCGCGGGTCTCGGCCAGCTGGTCGGCGCGCAGGGCGCCGGAGTCGACGGGCAGCCGCCAGAAGTTCACGCCGCCGTTGCCCCAGAGGATCAGCTGGTGCAGGCCGCTGTCGCCGACGAAACCGGTGGTCGCCCAGTGGAGCTCCGTGCCCTGGCCCTCCAGGCAGGCGCGGGCGGGACAGCCGATGTCGTCCCAGGTCGGGTCGGTGGGGTTGTTGACGCGGTAGAAGCCGACCACGGTGGACCGGGTCCGGCCGGTCAGGTCGCTGCCGTTGTCGACGACGTCACCGAGCTTGACGCCGATGGTCTCGGCGGCCTTCTGGCTGACGATCATCGGCAGGGGTGCGCCCTCGGCCGCGGGGCCCGGCCAGACGCCGTCGGTGAGGGTCACGAGCTCCTTGAGCCCGTGCAGGTACAGCAGGCCGAGCACCGGCGGATGGTCGGAGAGACGGGCGTAGCCCTCGTTGAACATCTTGCGCGGGGACTTGGCCCGGCTGCCGTAGAGCTGGCTGGTCTCGGTGAGCGGCAGGTTCCGGCCGATCTCCGCGGTCAGCTTCTGCTGCACGTCGTCGAGAGCGGAGGTCGGGTCGCTCAGGTTCGGCTCGGAGGTGGCTTGCAGGCTGGTCGCGTTGACGCCCTTCTGGTGCACGAAGTCCCGCAGGGCGCTGTCCGCGCCCCGGTCGACGACGCGCGGGAAGGCCGCCGCCATGAACACGGTGACGAAGGCGAGCGCCGCCATGAGCAGGGTGGCCAGCGGCGTCGCGCGCAGCCGGGTGCGGACCCAGGGCGCGGGGCCGTGGGCGGGCGCGGGCGAAGGGGTGGGCACGGTGGTGCCGGCCTTGGTGGTCACATCTCCTCCACGTGGCGCAGCCGGGCGGCCACGTCTCGACGGCGGCGTCCGATCAGGAAGGCCGACAACAGGGGAACGACGGCGATCGCGGCCGTGAGCAGTAGCGCCTGGCCGAGCGGCAGCTCGATCAGCGCCCCGGGCGTCGGGCGGCGGGCGGCCGGCGTCAGCACGACGAACGGCACGATCAGGTGGACGAGCAGCGTGCCGAGGGCCAGTCCGACGGCCCCGCCGAGGGCGACCAGGAGGGCCTGTTCGGCGGCCATGGTGCGGGTCACCTGCTTGCGGCGGGCGCCCAGCGCGAGCAGCAGGGCGGAGTCCCGGGAGCGTTCGCGGGCGGAGGCGGCCACGGCGGCGCCGAAGCCGATCGCGGCGAGCACCCCGGTGACGACCGCGATGACCATGAGCGCGCTCTGCGGAGCGGCGCCGACCGGGTCGCTGAGCAGGTCCTCGACGGCCTCCTCGTAGAGCTGGACGTCCTGGGCGCCGGGGGCGGCGCGCAGTGCGGCGGCGGCCTCGGCGGGGGTCCAGTCGCCGGGGCCGGTGGCGGGCAGCCACCACTCGGCGCGGTTGGGCAGTTCGCCGCCCTGTGCGGCCAGCAGCCGGGCCGTGGTGGAGAGGTCGACCATGAGCGCGTTGAGGCCGGCCGCCGGCAGGGCGTCGACCACGGCGGTGATCTTGACCGGCAGGACGATCCCGGAGAACGGCACCTGGACGGTGTCGCCGACGGAGCCGCCGACGACCTTCAGGTAGTCGCGGGTGACGATGCCGGACACGGTGGCCGGCACGCTCGTCCCGGTCGGCTGGAGGACGGCGCGGACCATGTCCCCGAGGCCGTTGGCGAAGCGGTAGCGGATGGTGAACAAGCGGTCGGCGCCGGTCGGTTCGGATCCGAGGACGGCGGCCGGCCCGGGCACCACGTCGCCGATGGCCCGGACGGGGGGCGCCGTCGCCGTCCAGCCGAAGCCGGCCGGCACCTGGACGGCGGTCGCGGGGCCGTCGGCGCTGTCGGAGACGGACAGCCGGTGGACGGTCAGCTCCCCGTTGGACCGGTCGCCGAAGGCGACGATCACGCCGACCACGGTCAACGGCGCGGCGGCCGAGCCGAGCGGGGCGTCGACCAGCGTGGTCAGCGAGGCCGAGACCTTGGCGTCGCCGGTCAGCGGGAGCGTGCCCAGCGAGACCTTGTGGATCATGCCGAAGCGGTCGCGCAGCAGCAACCTGGCCTCCGGGTGAAGCGACGGACCAGTCCTGCCGCCGGGCGTCCCGGCCTGCTGCTCCGGCTGCTGGACGGTGACCTCCGCGTCGATCCGCAGCGGGTGGCCGGGCAGTTCCAGGCCGGCCTGCGGCCCGGTGGGGGCGGGCTGGGCGAGCGACCCGAACAGGTCCTCGCGGGTGCGCCCGCCGAGCAGGTCGGAGCGGACCGGGACGCGCTCGGCGAAGGCGGCGGTGTCCACGGCGACCAGTTGCCCCTTGCCGTTGGGCAGGGACTGCTCCTCGCGCACCAACGGGACCAGCCGGTCGCCGCCGGGCAGCGCGCCGTAGCGGCCGCCCTGGCCCATCAGGGCGTTGTGCGAGGCGGAGATCCGCAGGCCGCCGAGCGTGTTGAAGGCGGCCTGGTCGCGCTGGGAGGCGGTCCAGGTGGCGTGCTGGCCGAGCGCCAGCACGCCGGTGGCCACGGCCATCACCAGCAGCAGCACGGGGCCGGTGGCACGGGCGGGCCGACGGGCCAGCTGCCAGCCGACCAGGGCCGGGCCGAGGCCACGGCCGCGGGCGGCCACCCGGGCACCGAGCCTGGCGGCGAGCGGCAGCAGGCGCAGCACCACCAGGGTGCCGGCGCAGAGCGCCAGGGTCGGGGTGGCGACCAGCAGCAGGTCCACGCCGAGCCGGCCGGAGGAGTCGGTGGACAGCCCGCCGCCGTACTGGCTGAGCTGCTGGTAGGCGAGCACGGCCAGGGCGAGCACGGCGAGGTCGCCGCCGTTGCGCGCGATGCCGGAGACCAGGGCCTGGCGGCGGCCGGAGCGGCTGCGCAGGGCGGCTCCGGCGCCGCGCAGGAGGCTGGGCAGGCTGGCCAGCAGGACGCAGGCGAAGGCGCAGAGCACGGCGATCGGCCAGAGCGACCAGCTGATGCCGGTGTCCAGGGGCACCTGGTGGTCGCTCCCGAAGCCGGCCAGGGCGCGGACCAGGAACGGAGTCAGCAGGGGGGCCAGCAGCGCGGCGGGCAGGGCGAGCAGCAGCGACTCCGTCGCGGTGAAGGCGCCGAGCCGGGCGCCGGAGGCGCCGCGGGCGGCGAGCAGCTCGTTCTCGGCCGTCTGCCGGGTCGCGATCAGGTTGACGACCAGCAGCAGCGCCGCGACGGCGAGCACGGCCAGCTGGAGGGCGCCGATCAGCAGGGTGGTCCGGGCGACCATCATGCTGGAGGACAACTCGCGCAGGATGTCTGGCAGTTCGGTCCGCGAGCTGATGCTGGCGCGGGTCTGCAGGTCGTCGGCGAGGCCCTGGGCGCGGTCGCCCATGGCCTCCGCCGCGGAGCGACCGATGCCCGCGAAGTCGGCGTCGAGCAGCCAGCTGCGGCTGCTCTGCACCAACCCGCCGGTGGTGAAGGCGCTCTGGTCGACCAGCATCGGGCCGTAGGTGGTGAAGCCGCTGACCTCGACCTCGTGGCCGCCGACCGGGTCGATGCGCCAGTACGCGTCGGTCGGGTCGACGGCCCGGTAGACGCCGGTGACGCGGACGGTCAGCGACTTGCCGCCGAGGCGGTCCGCCACCTGCACATCGGCGGGCAGGGCCTGGTCGGTGAGGCCGAGCCGCGCCAGCATGGTCTGCGGGACGGCGACCTGCGGGGCGGCGGCCTGGACCGGGCCGGAGGCCGCGGCGGGCCACGCGCCGGCGAGCAGGCGGGTCCGGTCGCGGTCGAGGTCGGCGAGGACCGTCAGGTCGGGCTGGGTCCCGGGTCCGGGGACCGCGGACCCGGGGGCGCCGCTGGTGCTGGTGGCGCCGCTGGTCCCGTTGGTACCGGTGGTGCCGGCACCGTCCGGCAGGCCGTAGGAGCGGCTGCGCAGCAGGCTGTCGGTGCGCACGGGCAGGTCCCCGAAGAGCCTGCCGCGGTAGGCGGCGAGCTCCGCCTCGTCCTTCGCACGCTGGTCGAGCCCGTGTTCGGCGGTCACCACGACCGTGGTCCGAGCATGTCCTGGCCCCTGGAGCGCCTGCCGCAGACCGGCCTCGCCGACACTGCGGTTGAACGCCACCAGCGCGGTCAGCACGGCCGTGGTGATCAGTACAGCGAGCAACACGGCGGCAGCCAGCGGCAGTCGCCCGCGCAGTCGGCGCACGACGAAGCCGAGCATCAAGTTCCTCCCCGGTCTTTACGTCCCCAGGTCGCGTCCCAGCCCCGTTCATCGATCCGATTCGGTCACAACTCGGCCACGAATGGACACACTTAGGGCACATCAACGCAATGATCACCGGCATTTGATCACCGGATAGCGGACGACTCTGTCAGATTCGATCCAGGAACGGAAGGGACTTGCGCTAACAAGTAAGTAATGAGCAAATTCCTTGCATTGGCAGCACCCGCACTTCGGGCGCCCGCCAGAATGCCATGAACATTTCATAACTCAGGCTCCACAGCACGCCTTTGGGAACGCCGACCCGCACCCCGGAAATCGCCGCCCGAAACCGTGAACCCGTGGCGCCACCCGTCCGTAGACACTGGGTAGACACACACAGGGGGAAGCCTCAATGACGCAGCCTCAGGCCACCGCCACCACCAACGCCCCGATGGTGGCCGTGACCGACCTCCGGCGCAGCTTCGGCACCGGCGAGCGGACCGTGCACGCGCTGCGCGGCGTCTCCTTCACCGTCGGCCGCGGCGAACTCGCCGCGCTCAAGGGCCGGTCCGGCTCCGGCAAGACCACCCTGCTCAACCTGGTCGGCGGCCTGGACGCCCCGACCGCCGGCAGCATCGCCCTGGACGGCACCGACCTCGCCGAACTGGACGAGGACGGCCGGCTCGCCCTGCGGCGGGAGCGGATCGGCTTCGTCTTCCAGTCCTTCGGGCTGATCCCGATGCTCACCGCCGCCGAGAACGTCGGCGTGCCAATGCGGCTGCGCAAGGTCTCGGCCGCCGAACGCGAGGAGCGCGCGCACACCCTGCTGGCCCTCGTCGGCCTCGCCGACCAGGCCAACCAGCGGCCCGGCGAGCTCTCCGGCGGCCAGCAGCAGCGCGTCGCCATCGCCCGCGCGCTGGCCAACGAGCCCGGCCTGATCATCGCCGACGAGCCGACCGGCCAGCTGGACTCGGAGACCGGCCGCTCGATCATGCAGCTGCTGCGCGCCGTCGTCCGCAGCGAGGGCGTCACCGTGGTGGTCGCCACCCACGACCCGACGCTGATGGAACTCGCCGACCGGGTGATCGAGCTGCGTGACGGGCGGATCGTCGAGGAGGCGGCGAAGCCGGCCGCGTAGGGGTGGCCCGGGGTGCGCCGGCCTGTCCGGGCCGTTCGGTCGGGCGGGCCTGTCCGGTCGGGCGGGCCCGCGCTCCCGGGCGCGGCCGGTGGTGGAACCGGCCGCGCTCCGCGAGCCCGTTCAGGGCGCCTTGAGCACCGCCTCGCAGGCTCGGCACCGCCGGGTGCGCTGGGACGGCGGGTACCACGGCTCGCCGGGCCCGGCCGGGCGGTAGGGCTCCCGTTCGAGGTCCGCCGTGTCGAGGCCGCAGAAGGTCACCGGCCCCGGATCCTCCGGCACGTCCGGATCCGTCGGCGCCGCGTGCACCCAGCGAATCCGCGCGCCCACGTCGACCTCGCCCGCGTCCAGCACCTCGGTGGACGGCTCCAGCTCGACCAGCACGACCACTCCGCTCATACCTCGACCCTGCGCCCCTACGGCGGCTCGCGCATCCGGTGGCGGGCCCCCTCCCGGTCAGGCCCCGGGGAGGGTGATCGACTGAGCGTGGTGGAACACCTCCGCGCCGTCCCAGTACGCCTTGGTGCGCTGCAGCCGCGGGTAGTTCCCCTTGTAGTAGAGCCGCTGGTAGGCCGGGTCCGACTGGTCGGCCGTGCCCAGGTCGACGTCCGGGTAGTTGACGTAGGCGCCGTCCGTCGCGGTGTCGATCTCCGGGACACCGCCGGTCTCCCGGTAGACGTCCCGGTAGAGCCCGCCGAGGTACGCCAGGTGGTCGGCGTCCTGGGCCTCGTCGGTCCAGTACGTCTGGTACTGGAGCTTCATGATCGAGTCGCGCTGGGGGACGGCGGTCTCCTCGGGCCCGCGGGTGTTGATCCGGCAGCCGTAGGAGTCGATCTGCACCAGCGTCTTCGTGAGGTCCACGCCCTCGACGTCCCGCACCAGCCAGTCCCAGAAGGTGGCGATCTGGGCCCGGCTGAACGGCTCGCGGTGGTAGGCCGACTTGTACTTGCCGCGCTGGTTGTCGCCCGACGGGTTGAGCGTCATGGTGGCCTGGAACCAGGGCAGTTGGCGACGCTTCTCCGGGTAGGGCAGGAACAGCCCGCCGGCGCTGTGGGTCTGGACCACCGAACGCGTCGCCATCCCGCGCTCGACGGCCGCCAGGAACGCGTCGAGCGGCCCCGGGTCGTCACCGTCCCACTGGCTCACCAGGACGACGTTCCCGTTGGAGCGGTGGGTGAGCTTGAGGATCGCGAACAGGCCCTGGTAGGTCGGCTCCCGCGGGCCGCTGTGCTCGGCCATGAAGGCGCCGAAGTTGCGCACCAGGGTCTCGAAGTCGCCGGGCCGCTCCACCAGTTCGCCCCAGGGCCAGGCGACGCTGCTGAGCCAGACCCGGGGCGGCGGCTTCGGCACGCCGACCGCGAAGTGGTAGCGCAGCACCACCCCGAAGTTCCCGCCGCCGCCCCCGGTGTGGGCCCAGAAGAGGTCCGCCTCCGGGGAGCCCTCGCCGTCGTCGCGGTGCGCCCTGGTCACCACAGCGGTGCCGCCCCGCACGGTGACCACGTCGACCTGGACCAGGTGGTCCACGGTGAGCCCGTGCCGCCGCGAGAGCAGGCCGAACCCGCCGCCGCAGATGTGCCCGCCCGCGCCGACCGAGTAGCAGGACCCGGCCGGCAGCGTCACCGCGTACGCGCGGAAGAGCGTGGTGTAGACGTCCCAGTTGGTGGCCCCGCCCTCCACGCAGTACGTCGGACGGCCGAACTTGTCCGTGGCGGCGACGACACCCCGCATCATGCTGAGGTCGAGGATGACGCCCCCGTCGTTGTCGACGAAGCCCTCGTAGCAGTGGCCGCCGCCGCGGACGGTCGGCCGCATCCCGTGGTCCAGCGCCCGGTTCAACTCGCCCACGGCGTCGGCCTCGTCGGCCACCAGGCGGATGTGGGCGGGGCTGCTGCGCCAGCGCTGGTTGAAGCCCTGGCCGAGCGTCCGGTAGCGGGGATCGCCCGGCCGGACCGACCGCCCCTCCGGCGGCTCCCGACGCGCCCCGGCGGCGGCCGCCGTGCCCGTCGAGCCGCCGGACACCCCGGCCGCCGCCGCACCGGCGGTGCCCAGGAATCCCCGTCGGGAGAATGCGCCCTCCATGGCCCGACCTCACTTTCTCGGCGATGAGAGAAGCTGGCGGCGGCACGCTAACACAGGTATTCGAGGGTGGGAATCCTTTAACGAACTAGTGTGACAGTACGTCATTTTGGACGAATCAGCGCAGGTCCCAGGCCGCTGCGGGCCCGGCGGCCGATTGAACTATCAGTGTCAGTGGTATCGGCTACGGTCCCCGACATCCGAGAAGAATCCGAGAAGAACTCGTTTCCGAGGAGGGCCGGATGGCGATCCACCGCCGCATTCACGCCGCATACCCGGTTCGCGCCGTCATCCGCTTTCGCACGGCCGTCCGCGTTCACGCCGTCCTCCGGGGGCTCGGCCGGAAAACGCGGATGTGGTGGCCGGCGCCGCCGACCACCACATCCGTTCACACGTACCTCAGGCCTCCGGGGGCCGCGCGGCCAGTCCTGCCGGGCGGGCCTTGCGGGCCGCGCGGGCCGGCACCGGCCGACCGCTCGGCCCCGTCAGGCCGCTCAGCCCCGTCAGGCCGCCGGGAAGATCGCCGCGTCCGGCTTCAGCAGTTGGCCCGGCTTCGGCGCGGTGCCGTCGACCAGGTAGCGGGTGACCAGCGCGTTCAGCGCCTGGCTGCGGCCGACGGCACAGTGCTCGATCGAGTCCACGCTGACCAGCACGGCGTTGCCCAGCTGCTGCTGCATCCGCTGGGCGAACTTGTACTGGGTGGCCGGGTCGTAGAGGTTGCCGATCACCATGACGGTGTTCGAGGTCTTCTTGTTCCACGGGCCGCTGAAGCGCTCGGCGTCCCGGGCCGGGGCCGGCCAGCTCGCGCAGGCGGGCGCGTCGAAGGCCTGGTAGCGGCCGAAGGTCGGCGACTCCTTCTCCCAGGCCTTGGCGACGTTCGGGAAGACCCGGTCGTTCGACGGGTACGGCTTGTCCTGGCAGTTGACGCCCATGTAGGAGTCGTCGGCGGTGTACTCGGAGTCGGCCGGGGCCTCGCGCAGCGCCCGCGGGGCGTTCACCGCGAGGATGTTGGCGTCGTCGTCCGAGACGGTCGCCTTCGGCGCCATCAGCGTGTTCGCGGCCGGCTTCTGGACCAGCTGGTACGTCGCCTGCAGCGACTTGGCCAGCGGCGCCAGCTTGGCCTGCGAGTACAGCGCGCTGGCCACCTCGCTGGTGAAGGTGCTCAGCGTCACCTGGGAGCCGTTCGGCAGGGTGACCGGGCTGGTCCGCAGGTGGTCGCGGAGCTGGTCGAACTTGGCCCGGGTGTCGCCCTCGCCGAAGGCGCAACGCGGGGCGCCGGCGGCCTGGCAGCGCTTCAGGAACTCGTCCAGGGCCAGCTCGAAGCCGCCCGCCCGCTGACGGTCGTACTCCAGGCCGTCGTGCAGGCGCAGGTTCGGGTCGACGTTGCCGTCGACGATGATCGTGCGCACCTTGTTCGGGTACATCCCGGCGTAGGTCGCGCCGATCAGGGTGCCGTAGGAGAACCCGGCGAAGTTGAGCTGGGAGTCGCCGACGGCGCGGCGCATCCGGTCGAGGTCGCGGACCACGTTGATGGTCGACATGTGCTCGATCAGCGGGCCGGCGTTCTTGCTGCACGCGTCGGTGTAGTCCTGGTCCGCGTCCAGCGTCTCGTTGATCTCGGCCTTGGTGACCGGCACGCCGACCATGCGGCCGTTGACCGCGTCGGCGTCCTCCTGGGTCTTGAAGCACTTGAGCGGGTTGCTCCGGGCCACGCCACGGGGGTCGAAACCGACCAGGTCGAAGCGCGACTGCACCTCGGTACCGAACCGGGTGGTGGTCGCCCACAGGTAGCCGCTACCACCCGGGCCGCCCGGGTTGAGGAACAGCGAGCCGATCCGCTTGGACGGGTCGCTCGCCCGCCGGCGCATCATGGCGATGCCGATCTTCTCACCCGACGGGTTGTCATAGTCCAGCGGAACCGGGTACACGGCACAGTCGTAGATACCTGGGTCCGGCTTGCTCGGGTCGGGGTTACACGGGGTCCAGTTGACAGCGGCGACCTTCGCCTCGGCCGCCGCACCCGGCGCCAGGTCTATCGGCGCTGCCGATGCCGCGACAGCACTACCGGTGACGAGGGCGAGGGCGCAGGTGACCGCTCCGGCCAGCGTGGATATACGGGACAAGGAACCTCCTCAGTACTGAAAGGGCGGCCCCAGCCTGTCAGTCTGAGATCTCCATGTGAAGACCTGGAAGCAGCGTAAATGTTTCGATGCCGTCCACTTTGCGACCGGATTATTCTGTGAATGAACCAACTTGACGGTTGATTGACCTGACTGCTCGTCACCACCGAGCCACCACCCCGGCCACCGCCGCATCCGGGCCGCCGGAGCGCCGCCCTACGGCATTTCATGCGGCGAGGCCGCCACACCCCGCCGGGGGTGCCTTTTCAAACTGCCTCCAAGCGACGGGAGTTCGAAGAAACGCCCTACCGTCCGGCCGCCCCGCGCAGCGCAGCCGCCACCAGCCCCTGGACCTCGTCCACGCGGACTTCCCCGCCGCCCACCAGCCGGTCGAAGACCAGTCCGTCGACGCAGGCCAGCAGGGTGGCGGTCCGCCCGTCGGGGTCGGGCACGCCCTGGTCGGCCAGGAAGGTGCGGACGGCGGCGCGCGCCGCGCCGCGTAGGACGTGTCCCGCCGTTCCCGCCGGGCGCGCGACGCCGGGAATGACGAGACTCGCCCTGGGCGCACCGCCCGGCCACCCTCGGCCCCGGAGGGGCCGGCGTCACCGCGGCCCGCACCGTCCGGGAACCCGGTCGGTGCGGGCCGTCGACTTGACCGGGAAACTGATGAGGCGCCATATTACTTTCATGACACAACGCCCCGACGCCGGCAGCGGCGCCCCCACTCTCGACCAGGCGCGCCGCCAGATCGCCCGCTACGGCCTCACGGCCGACCCGCAGGCGATCCTGGTCGCGGCCCGGCTGATGGCGGCGGGCGCCCGGATCGGCCAGGCCGGGGAGGTGCACTTCGCCCGGTTCGGGCTCTCCACCGGCCGCTACCGACTGCTGGCCGACCTGGAGGACCACGGCGGCGAGAAGTCGCCCTCCCAGCTCGCGGCCGGCCTCGGCGTCTCGCGGGCGACCGTGACCGGCCTGGTGGACGGCCTGGAGCGGGAGGGCCTGGTGGTCCGCCGTCCGTCCGCCGAGGACGGCCGCGCCAACGTGGTGGTCCTCACCGCACGCGGCGCGCAGCGGCTGCGCGATCTGGCGCCCGAGCACTTCGCCCGGATGCAGGCACTGGTCGGCGGGCTCTCGGTCGAGGAGCGCGCCACCTTCCTCGACCTCCTGGCCAGGGTGGTCGAGGGTGCCGACGCGCTGACCGCGGACTGACCCGGTCGAGAACGGCGGGCCGCGCAAGGCGGCCCGCCGGCTTCACGACCCAATAGTTAGGAACCTAAGCACTAATAGTTAGCCACCTAATCACTTCACCCCAACACCTCCGCAGGAGAAGCCCATGAGCAAGAAAGCACCCGGCGCACCGCCCCCCTTCACCCTGTGGCGGGAGGTCCTCGTCGCCTACGCGATGCCCGCCGTGATGGCCGGCATCGGCGGGGCCGTCACGCACCAGCCGCAGCTGATGATCGCCGCGGCCACCACGATCGGCGGCACCTCGGCCGTCGTCGCCACCCTGGTCGGCTCCGCCCTGCGACGCCGACCCAACCGCTCCCCGGGCGGCCGGGCACCGCGCGCCCTGCTGGCCCCCGCACTCGGCCTGGCCGCCGCAGCCGTCGCACTCGCCGTCGGCCTCGCGGCCGCGCACTGGCTGCCGCAGATCCACGGGCTCGCCACCAGCCCCTGGCCCGGCCGCCTTCCGATCGACCTGCCGGTCTCGTCGGCGATCGCGGCCACCGTGATCACCTGGCGCTGGCGCGGCAGCCGCCGGACCCGATCCCCGCAGCACCGACTCTCCACCCGACCGGAAGGACAGACCTCATGATCGTCGTCATGGGCGCCGGAGGCGCCACCGGCGGTGCCACCCTGCGCAGCCTCGCCGCCCTCGGTGCACCGAGCCGCGCACTCAGCCGCGACCCCGCCCGCCTCGCGGCCGGCCTCGACGACCGGACCCTCGCACTGACCGAGACGCTCCCGGCCGACGCCGTCGACCCGAACTCCCTGCGCGAAGCCTTCCGTGGCGCGCACCAGCTCTTCCTCACCATGGCCAACGGCCCGCACCAGGTCCAGCACGAGCTGGCCGCGATCGACGCTGCGGTCGAGAGCGGCGTGGAGCACATCGTCAAGATCTCCGCACCCGCAGCCGAACCGGACTCCCCCGTGGCCGTCTCGCGCGGCCACCACCTGGTCGAGGAGCGCCTGCGCACGTCCGGCGTCACCGCGACGGTGCTGCGGCCGTACGCGTTCATGCAGAAGCTGCTGCTGCTGGCCCCCGGCATCGCCGCCGCCGGGGTGGTGCACGGTGCCATGGGCCAGGCCCGCTGCAACTACGTCGACGCCCGGGACATCGGCGACGCCGCGGCCGAGGTGCTCACCCGCCCGGAGCTCGCCGGCGGAACGTATCCGCTCACCGGCGGCCGGGCGTACAGCTACCCGGAGCTCACCGGGCTGCTCGGCCAGCTGCTCGGCCGCCCGGTCCGCTACCTCGACCTGCCCCCGGCCGGGCTGCACGCCCACTTGGTCGAGCGGGCCGGGATGCCGCCCTGGCTGGCCTCCCACGTGGTGGAGATCCAGCAGCTCGCGACGGTCCGCCGGGAGGCACCCGACGGCACCCTCGCCCACCTCACCGGGCGCGCCCCGCGCACCCTGGAGGCGTTCCTCCAGGAGTACCTGCACCGCTTCCGCTGACCGCCCTGACACCATTCGGGCGCCATTCGGGTCTCTCTCCGGCGCCTCTCGGACACCGCTCCGACGCCTTGGCGGGCCCGGCGGCCGGGCCGGAACCGGGCCGGGAAGCCGGGCCCGCCACCCGAAGGGAGCAGCATTCGCTGTGGCGTGGATCACGATCGAGAATTAGGCCTGACGATCCGTCAATTCGACTGACATCCAGTCACATGACTGCCAGGCTCACCCAGTTGTTGACTGACACAACGTCAGCTCAGGCCATTTCCGGCCTAGTTGAGCCAAGTGTCGGGCCGTACGGCGCCTCGCACCCGGGGCTACCATCAGTCGGGTTGTCCGCTCCGGCCCCGGAGTGGGGTCACCCGGTCAGGCGAGTGCTCCCACCGCCCCGAAGGGCCGGGCATCAGTCGGAACGGGGCGAGGACGAGGAGCGTACGGGCTGCCATGACAGCTGAACCGAGCACGGAGCAGTCCGCCACGCCGCCCCACGCCACACCACCCCGAGCCACACCACCCCACGCCACGCCGCCACAGGCCCCACCGCCGCAGGCCCTCTTCCCGGGCCGTCCGGCCGCCGCACCGCGCACCCTGGTCGACGTCCTGGACGCCACCGTCCGCGCCCACCCCGACGAACCGGCCCTGGACGACGGGCGCACCGTGCTCGGCTACCGCGCCCTGGCCGCCGAGGTCGAGCAGCTGCGCCGCCGGCTGGCCGCCGCCGGGATCGGCCCGGACGACCGGGTGGGCGTGCGGGTCCCCTCGGGCACCAACGACCTGTACGTCTCGATCCTCGCCGTGCTCGCCGCCGGCGCCGCCTACGTGCCGGTCGACGCAGAGGACCCGGACGAGCGCGCCCAGCTGGTCTTCGGGGAGGCCGGCGTCGCCGCGGTGCTCGGCGCCGACCGCGCGCTGACCGTCCACCGCGAACGCCCGGTCCCCGACCCCGGCGAGGCGGCCGCGGAACCCCGCCCCCGCCCGACGCCGGCCGACGACGCCTGGATCATCTTCACCTCCGGCTCCACCGGCCGCCCCAAGGGCGTGGCCGTCACCCACCGCAACGCCGCCGCCTTCGTCGACGCCGAGGCGGCGCTCTTCCTCCAGGACGAGCCGATCGGCCCCGGCGACCGGGTGATGGCCGGCCTGTCGGTGGCCTTCGACGCCTCCTGCGAGGAGATGTGGCTGGCCTGGCGCCACGGCGCCTGCCTGGTGCCCGTCCCCCGCTCCCAGGTACGCAGCGGCGCCGACCTCGGCCCCTGGCTGGCGGAGCAGGAGATCACCGTGGTCTCCACCGTCCCGACGCTGGCCGCGCTCTGGCCGGCCGAGGCGCTCAACGAGGTGCGGCTGCTGATCTTCGGCGGCGAGGCCTGCCCGCCGGAGCTGGTGCAGCGGCTGGTCACCGAGGGCCGCGAGGTCTGGAACACCTACGGCCCCACCGAGGCCACCGTGGTCGCCTGCGCCGCGCTGCTGACCGGCGACGGCCCGGTCCGGATCGGCCTGCCGCTGGACGGCTGGGACCTCGCCGTGGTCGACGAGGCCGGCGAGCCGGTCACGGCCGGCGGTACCGGCCAGCTGGTGATCGGCGGGGTCGGCCTGGCCCGCTACCTCGACCCGGAGAAGGACGCCGAGAAGTACGCGCCGCTGGCCTCACTCGGCTGGGAGCGGGCGTACCGCAGCGGCGACCTGGTCCAGGCCGACCCGGCCGGCCTGCTGTTCCTCGGCCGCACCGACGAGCAGATCAAGCTCGGCGGCCGCCGGATCGAACTCGGCGAGGTCGACGCGGCGCTCCAGGCCCTGCCCGGCGTGGCGGGCGCGGCCGCCGCCGTCCGCACCGCGCGCGGCGGCAACCAGCTGCTGGTCGGCTACCTGGTCGTCCAGGACGGCTTCGACCGCGAGCAGGCCGTCGAGAAGCTGCGCGCCGAGTTGCCGGCCGCCCTGGTGCCGCTGCTCGCGCCGGTCGACACCCTGCCCACCCGCACCTCCGGCAAGGTCGACCGGGCCGCCCTGCCCTGGCCGCTGCCCGAGCTGGAGAACGCCGGGCCGAGCGAGCAGCTGTACGGCACCGAGGCCTGGCTGGCCGAGCAGTGGGCCGAGATCCTCGGTGTGACGGTGAGCGGCCCGCGCGACGACTTCTTCGGCATCGGCGGCGGCAGCCTGGCCGCCGCCCGGCTCACCACGCTGCTGCGCACCCGCTACCCGAACGCCGCCGTGCTGGACGTCTACCAGCACCCGACGCTGCGCAAGCTCGCCCGGCACCTGGAGCGCACCGCCGCCCAGAGCGGCCAGGCCCGCACCATCGCCCTGGTGCCGACCCGGGCCAAGCTGCTCCAGCTGCTCCTGCTGATCCCGCTGTTCACCGTGGTCGGCCTGCGCTGGACGGTCGCCCTGCTGGCGGCCGGCAACCTGCTCTCCCACCTCGGCGACTACCCGTGGGCGCCCACCGCCTCCTGGTGGGCGGTCGGCGCGGGCGCCCTGGCGCTGTACAGCCCGGCGGGCCGGCTGGCGATCGCGGCCGGCGGCGCCCGGCTGCTGCTGCGCGGCCTGCGCCCGGGCAGCCATCCACGCGGCGGCGCCGTCCACCTGCGGCTCTGGACCGCCGAGCGGCTCTCCGAGCTCAGCGGCGCCACCGCGCTGTCCGGCGCCTGGCTGGTCCGCTACGCCCGGGCGCTGGGTGCCAAGGTCGGGCCCGAGGTCGACCTGCACTCGCTGCCGCCGGTCACCGGGATGCTGAAGCTGGGCCGGGGCTGCGCCGTCGAGGCCGAGGTGGACCTGTGCGGCTACTGGCTGGACGGCGACCGGCTGGAGGTCGGCCAGGTCAAGGTCGGCTCCGGCGCCGTGGTCGGCACCCGCTCGACCCTGCTGCCCGGCGCCCGGGTCGGCAAGCGCGCCCAGGTACTGCCCGGCTCCAGCGTCACCGGGCACGTGCCGACCGGCCAGCGCTGGGGCGGCGCGCCCGCCGTCAAGCTGGGCCGCGTCGAGCGGGCGTGGCCCAAGGAGCGCCCGCCGCACCGGGTCTTCTGGGCCGCGCTCTACGGTGCCAGCGGCACGGCGCTCGGCCTGCTCCCGGTGGCGCCCGCGCTGGCCGCGCTCGCGGTCCTCGCCGGTTTCGTCCACCAGGGCGACGGCCTCGGCGCGGCGCTCGGCGGCGCGCTGCTCGGCCTGCTGCCCGCCACCCTGGCGTACGGCGCGGTGTACGCGGCGCAGCTGGTGGCCGCCGTCCGGTTGCTGAGCCGCGGTCTGCTCCCCGGGGTGCACCCGCTGCACGGCCGGGTCGGCTGGCAGGCGTGGACCGTCACCCAGCTGATGGACCGGGCCCGGGATGTGCTCTTCCCGCTGTACGCGGGGCTGGTCACGCCGCTGTGGCTGCGGGCGCTCGGGATGAGGGTCGGCCGGGGCGCGGAGGTGTCCACAGTGCTGGCGCTGCCCAGCCTGACCACCGTCGGCGACGGCGCGTTCCTGGCCGACGACACCCTGATCGCGCCGTACGAGCTGGGCGGCGGCTGGGTGCGGCTCGGCGAGGCGAAGGTCGGCGAGCGGGCGTTCCTCGGGAACTCGGGAATGACCGCGCCGGGGCGGGCGGTGCCCAAGCGGGGCCTGGTGGGCGTGCTGTCGGCGACGCCGGAGAAGGCCAAGAAGGGCGGCTCGTACCTGGGCATGCCGCCGATGCGGCTGCCGCGCGCGGCGGACGAGGCCGACCAGGGCCTGACCTACGAGCCGCCGGCCCGGCTGCTCTGGGCGCGCGGACTGGTCGAGCTGGCCCGGCTGCTGCCGGTGCTCGCCTCGGGGGCGCTCGGCGTGCTGACCGTCGCGGTGCTGTCCCGGCTGTCCGTCTCCTGGTCGGCGGGCGTGGCCGCGCTGCTCTCGGGCCTGGTGCTGCTGGGCGCCGGCGCGGTGGCCTGCCTGGTCGCGGTGGCGGCGAAGTGGCTGCTGGTCGGCCGGTTCCGGGCGGTGGAGCACCCGCTGTGGAGCAGCTTCGTGTGGCGCAACGAGCTCGCGGACACCTTCGTCGAGGTGCTGGCGGTGCCGTGGCTGGTCGGCGCGGTGCCGGGCACGCCGGTGCTGAACCTCTGGCTGCGGGCGCTCGGCGCGCGGATCGGCCGCGGCGTCTGGTGCGAGAGCTACTGGCTGCCGGAGGCGGACCTGGTCACCCTCGGGGACGGCGTCACCGTCAACCGGGGCTGCGTGGTGCAGACGCACCTCTTCCACGACCGGATCATGCGGATGGATACTGTGGTCCTCCGCGAGGGCGCCACCCTGGGCCCGGGCGGCATCGTGCTGCCCGGCAGCACGGTGGGCGCGCGCAGCACGCTGGGCCCGGCCTCGCTGGTGATGCGCGCCGAGTCCGTCCCCGCCGACACGCGGTGGCTGGGCAACCCCATCGAGGCGTGGCAGCCCACGTCATGACCACCCGTCCCGGCCCGCAGGAAGTGCCCGCCCCCGTGAAGCCCAAGCACGTCCCGGCGACCGCCGGCGCCCCCGACCCGTACTTCCCGGCCAACGGCGACCACCGCTACCGGGTCCACCGCTACGAGCTCGTGCTGGACTACCGGCCCGGGCCGAACCGGCTGGCGGCCTCGGCCCGGCTGAGCGCCGTGGCGGACGCGGCGCTGGCCGAGTTCGCGCTGGACCTGGCCGAGTTCCGGATCGGGCGGGTGCTGGTCGACGGCAAGGCCGCCCGTTACACCCACCGCGCCGGCAAGCTGCGGATCCGTCCGGCCAGGGCACTGGCGGCGGGGGCGGCGTTCACCGTCGAGGTGCACTACACCGGCAACCCCCGTCCGGTGCGCAGCCCGTGGGGCGGCCTGGGCTGGGAGGAGCTGACCGACGGCTCGCTGGTCGCCAGCCAGCCGATCGGCGCGCCGTCATGGTTCCCGTGCAACGACCGGCCCGCCGACAAGGCGACGTACCAGATCGCGGTCACCACGCCGTCCCCGTTCACCGTGCTGGCGAGCGGCCGGCTGCTGACCCGCACCACCCGGGCGTCCAGCACCACCTGGGTGTACGAGCAGAGCGCGCCGACCTCGCCGTACCTGGTGACGGTGTCGATCGGCCACTACCGGCCGGTGCCGCTGGCGGCCCGCCCGGCCGTGCCGCAGACCGGCTACGTGCCGGAGCGGCTGGTCCCCGCGTTCACCCGGGACTTCGGGCGGCAGCCGGAGATGATGGCGTACTTCGGCGAGGTGTTCGGGCCGTACCCGTTCGGCGAGTACGCGGTGGTCGTCGCGGACGAGGAACTGGACGTCCCCGTGGAGGCGCAGGGCGTCGCCACCTTCGGGACGAACCACCTCGGCGGCGGCTGGGAGCGCGAGCGGCTGATCGCCCACGAGCTGTCGCACCAGTGGTTCGGCAACAGCGTGACGATCGCCGACTGGCGGCACATCTGGCTCAACGAGGGCTTCGCCAAGTACGCCGAGTGGCTGTGGTCCGAGCACGCCGGCGGCCCGGCCGCGGCCACCCACGCCGCCGCCGCGCACGGACTGCTGGCCGGGCTCCCGCAGGACCTCAGGCTCGCCGACCCGGGCCGCAGGCTGATGTTCGACGACCGGCTGTACCAGCGCGGCGGCCTCGCCGTGCACGCGCTGCGGCGGGCGCTGGGCGAGGACGCCTTCTTCGCGATGCTGCGGGACTGGACGAGCATCCACCGGCACGGCGTCGTCGGCACCGCCGACCTGCTCGCGCACGCCTCCCGGTACGCGGCCGCCCCGCTGGCCCCGGTCTTCGAGGCCTGGCTGCAGCGGCCCGAACTCCCGCCGCTGCCGGGCTGACCGGCCCGGCGGCGACATCGCGAGGCGTTCACGGGGCGATCGCGGGGCGTTTGCGGAGATAACGGGTGGATCCTTCGGAGCGGCCTGGCTAGGTTGGGTTCGTCTGCTGCCCGTCCGTGTTGGCCGGCGGCCCTCGCCTGCGGACCTCGCCGACGGTCTCGTCGGCGGACCTCGTGGCAGACCACTCCGACGGGCCTCCCCGCCGGACCACGCCGAAGGATTCAGAGGATCAGATGACCGATCAGTCCGACGAACTGCTGCCGACCACCCGCCGCGCCCTGCTGCACCGGATCGCCGTCGCCCAGGCCGAAGGCCGCACGCCCTCCCTGGCCGCCGGAGTGGTCCGGGACGGCCGACTGGTCTGGAGCGGCGCCCGCAGCATGATCGACGGACACGCGCCGACCCCCGACGTCCAGTACCGGATCGGCTCGCTCACCAAGACCTTCGTCGCCGTGCTCGTGCTGCGGCTGCGCGACGAGGGCCTGCTCGACCTCGCCGACCCGCTCGCCCGACACCTGCCCGGCACCCCGGCCGACGGCGCGACCGTCGCGCAACTGCTCGCCCACACCGCCGGACTCGCCGCCGAGACACCCGGGCCCTGGTGGGAACGGACCGACGGCTCCCTGCGGCCCGGACTGGACGACCTGCTGGAGCCCGGCGCCGCGATCAAGCACCCGGCCGGGCGCCTCCACCACTACTCCAACCCCGGCTACGCGCTGCTCGGCGCGCTGGTCGAGCGGCTGCGCGGCGAGCCCTGGGGCGAGGTGCTGCGGCGCGAGGTGCTGGCACCGCTCGGCATGGACCGCACCACCCTGCTGCCCGAGCACCCGCACGCCGGAGGCTTCGCCGTCCACCCGTGGGCCGACGTCATGCTGCCGGAGCCGCTCACCGACACCGGGCTGATGGGCCCGGCCGGCCAACTCTGGTCCACCGTCGCCGACCTGGCCCGCTGGGCGGCCTTCCTCTCCGCCGGGGACGACAAGGTGCTGGCCGCCGACTCGCTCGCCGAGATGCGCCGGCCCGCCACCGGCCCCGACGACACGGCCTGGACCTCCGGATACGGCCTCGGCCTGCAACTGCGCCGCCACGAAGGCCGGGTGCTGTACGGCCACACCGGCTCGATGCCCGGCTTCACCGCCGCACTGTGGGTCAGCGATGAGGACGGCCTGGCCGCGATCGCCCTGTCCAACGCCACCACCGGCGCCGGCACCACCCTGGTGGCCGCCCAGTTGATCACGCTGACCGCCGAGCACGAGCCCCGGCTGCCCGAACCCTGGCGTCCGCTGCCCGAGGTCGACGAGGAGCTGCTGGCCCTCACCGGCCCCTGGTACTGGGGCACTTCGGCGCAGGCCCTGCGGCTGCGGGCCGACCGCGGCCTCGAACTGACCTCGCTCGTCGGCGGAGCCCGCAGCTCCCGCTTCCGCGCCGAGCCGGACGGCACCTGGACGGGGCTGGACAACTACTACACGGGCGAGACCCTGCGGGTGGTCCGGGCCGCCGACGGCACCGTCAGCCACCTGGACCTCGGCTCCTTCGTCCTCACCCGCGAACCCTACGGCCCCGCGCCCGTCATCCCGGGCGACGTCGACCCGCAGGGCTGGCAGGCCCTCTAGGCCCCGCCGGGGCGCGCGCTTCTCGGAGCACGCCGGTCGCGCGCAACACCACACCCGTCCACGGGAGTTCCGGGGGAATCCCGGGGGAGGGTGGCAGGCCCGGGCGCACAGGCGCCCGGGCTGTCCACCCCCGGCGGGCGAGCGCCCGGTGCCCGGCAGATGACCGGGAGGCGACGGGTGGTCCCATTCAGCAGTTGCACATCTGCGCTCCGCCGCGCCGCAACATGGATGCCAACCGGCTCGGAGAGATATACGGGGACCGGTTCGCGTGCAGGCCCAACGCCTGCGGGCCGGGCCGGTGCCCTGGCGATCCAGGGCGCCGCCGATCGTGCTGCCCTGGAGGGTCCGCCATGACCACCGTCCCCACGTACGCTCCGACCGCAGTAGCCCCCACCCAGGACGCCCCCGCCGTCCCCGCCCCCCGCCGGCCGCAGGCCCCGGCCGCCTACACCGTCTCCCTCGCCCGCGACGCCGACGACGTGCGCGCCGCCCAGCGGCTGCGCCACCAGGTGTTCGCCGCCGAGCTCGGTGCCGTCCTGCACAGCCCGGTCGCCGGCCTCGACGTCGACCCCTTCGACGAGTTCTGCGACCACCTCCTGGTCCGCGAGGGCGAGCACGGCGCCGTCGTCGGCACCTACCGGCTGCTGCGCCCCGAGGCCGCCCGGCGGGCCGGACGGCTCTACTCCGACGGCGAGTTCGAGCTCTCCGCCCTGGCCCCGGTCCGCCCGGGCCTGGTGGAACTCGGCCGCTCCTGCATCCACCCCGACCACCGGGGCAACGGCGCCGTCATCAACCTGATGTGGGGCGGCATCGCCCGCTACCTCGCCGACACCGGCAACACCTGGGTCGGCGGCTGCTGCTCGATCCCGCTAGACGACGGCGGCGCCACCGCGGCCCGGGTCTGGGACACCGTCAGCGCCAAGTACCTGGCGCCCGAGCAGTACCGGGTCACCCCGCGCCGCCGCTGGGACGCCACCGGCGTGCCGCGCGCCGAGCGCGGCGCGCTGCCCGCCCTGCTCCGCGGCTACCTGCGGCTCGGCGCCTGGGTCTGCGGCGAGCCCGCGTACGACCCGGACTTCGACTGCGTCGACCTGTACGTGCTGCTGTCGCTGGAGCGCACCGACCCGCGCTACCTGCGGCACTTCCTGTCCGGACTGCCCGCCCGGCCCCTCGGCGCCTCATCATGAGCGTCTGGCTGCCGACGGCCCCCTGCCGGCCCGAGACCTGCCTGGCCGAGACGGCGCCCGCCGTCTCGCACCCCCGGCGGGCGCTGCGGCTGGCGGCCTGCCTGGCGGCGGTGCTGGCGGGCGTGCTGCTCAGCCTGCCGCTGCGCCTCCTCCCGCACGGCACCCGGGAGCGGCTGATCCGGCTCTGGGCGCGCGTCCTGTTGCACACCCTCGGGGTCACCGTCCACCTCGGGACGCCGGGCGGCGCGCTCGGCGGCGGGACGCTCGTGGTGGCCAACCACGTGTCCTGGCTGGACATCCCGCTGATCGCGGCGGGCCGCCCGGGCCGCTCACTGGCCAAGACCGAGGTCCGCCGGTGGCCGGTGCTCGGGCCGCTGATCGCCTGGGGCGGCACCGTGTTCCTGGACCGCGACCGGCTGCGCGCGCTGCCCGACACCGTGGCGACGGTGGCCGAGGTGCTGCGCGCCGGCCAGCCGGTGATCGTCTTCCCGGAGGGGTCCACCTGGTGCGGACGGGAGAGCGGCCGCTTCCGGCCCGCGCTGTTCCAGGCGGCGGTGGAGGCGGGCGCCTTCGTCCAGCCGGTGACGATCCGCTACCGGCTGGCGGACGGACGGCCGACCAGCGTGCCCGCCTTCATCGGCGACGACGGACTGCTCACCTCGCTCGCCCGGGTGGTCGCGGTGCGCGGTCTGGTCGCCGACGTGACGTTCCTGCCACCGATTCCGCCGCCCGCGCCGCAGGCCACCCGGGCGGGGGCGCGCCGGGAACTGGCCCGCACGGCGCAGGCGGCGGTCGAGGGCATCCGCTGACGTGGCGTCGGCACGCGGATCGGTCAGACCGATCAGGTCGGCCGGACCCGTCAGGTCGGTCGGACCGTCCGGGCCTCGGCCAGCGGCTCCGGACCGGAGTTCGGGTCGAGGTCGGGGCCAGGGTCGGAGTCCGGGCCGGGGCCGGAGTCCGGGCCGGGGCCGGGGGCCGACGCCGAGTCGGGGGCCGATTCCGGGAGGCCGGTGCCGCTTTGGGCGAGCGGGCGGGCCCGGCCCAGCAGGACGGCGACCAGGACGGCGGTGACGACGAGCGCGGCCGCACCGCAGCGCGCCGCGAGGTGGAGGCCCTCGATGAAGGCGCCGTCCACCGCGTCCTGGACCGGGCCGGGCAGCACGGCGGCCGCGCCGCCACCGCCGTGCCCCGCCCCGGCGGGCGCGTCCGCGATCGGGCCGACGGCGTCCGGCGGCACGCCGAGCCGGTGCAGGGCGGCGGTCAGGCTGCCGGTCATCCGGTTGGTCAGCACGGCGCCGAGCACCGCGATCCCGAGGACGCCGCCCAGCTCGCGCAGGGTGTTGATGCTCGCCGAGGCCATCCCGGTCTGCGCCGGGGCGACCCGTTGGAGCACCGCGATCGACACCGGGGTGAAGGTCATCCCCATCCCGAGGCCCATCGCGAACAGGGTCCACAGGTACTCGACGTAGTGGGCGTGCTCGCCGTAGAGGGACAGCCCGCCGAGGCCCGCCGCGCACAGCACGAGACCGAGCACCAACGGCAGCCGGGGCCCGTACCGCGAGGTCAGCCGGCCGGAGAGCGGGGCGGCTACGACGATCATCCCGGTCATCGGCAGCCCGGCGCAGCCGGCGTCGGACGGGGACCAGCCGAGCGGGCCCTGCATCAGCAGCGGCAGGAAGAAGAGCGCGCCGAAGATCCCGAAGCTGACCATGAAACCACTGAGCAGCGCGCCGCCGAGGGCGCCGTCGCGGAACAGCCGCAGCTCCAGCATCGGTTCGGCGAGGCGCAGTTCGAGCACCAGGAAGGCGGCCAGCAGCACGAGCGCCGCGGCGCCGCAGAGGAGCACCCGGGTGTCCGTCCAGCCACGGGTCGGCCCCTCGATCAGCGCGTAGACCAGCAGGCCGAGGCCTGCGGCGGAGAGGACGAGGCCGCCGAGGTCGATCCGCCGGGCACGCGGGGGGATGTCCGGGAGCACGCGGGCGGCGAGCACCAGTCCGGCCACGCCGATCGGCACGTTGATCCAGAACACGCTGGCCCACCCGATGTGCTCGACCATCGGCCCGCCGACCACCGGGCCGATCGACAGACCCAACGCGGAGACCCCGGACCAGAGGCCGATCGCCCTGGCGCGCTCGCGCTCGTCGGTGAAGACGTGGCGCAGCAGGGCGAGGCTGCCCGGGGTGAGCAGTGCGGCCCCGACGCCTTGCAGCATCCGGGCGCCGACCAGCAGGCCGATCGTTCCGGCGAGCGCGGCGAGCGCGGAGCCGACCGTGAACAGCGCGAGGCCGAACCGGAACATCCGGGTGCGGCCGTGCCGGTCGCCGAGCGCGCCGCCGGTCAGCACGAACCCGGCGTAGACGAGGCTGTATCCCTCGACGACCCATTGCAGGCCGCTGATCCCGGCGTCCAGGTCCTGGCCGATGCGGGGCAGGGCGTTGTTGACGATGACGTTGTCCAGCATGGACATGAACATGGTGACGCAGAGCGTCAGTAGCGCGAGCCGTTTGCGCCGGGCGCTCGACTCCTGCATGGGAACCCTCCCGATTCCTGGCCCCTAACAGCGTTAGGGAGTGGTGCGGCACGCACAGAGTGCCCCTAACGGTGTTAGATTGCAAGCGGGATCTCGCGACGGCACTCGCCACGGACAGTCGCCACGAGACTCGCGACCGGATGAGACCGCTGGAGGCGTCCGCACAGCCATGCCGGAGAACGACGACACGACACCGCCGCTGACCAGGGACGCGCTGACCCAGGCCGCGCTGCGGGTACTGGAACGGGACGGCCTCGACGGGCTGTCGATGCGCAAGGTCGCCGCCGAGGTCGGCGTCAAGGCGGCCTCGCTGTACTGGCACGTCCGCAACAAGCAGGAACTGCTCGACCTGCTCACCGACGCGGTGATGGCCTCGGCCGAACCCCCGCCGCGCGAGGGCGGGTGGCGCGAGCAGTTCCACGCCTACTGCTGGCGCTACCGCCGACTGCTGCTCGACAAGCGCGACGCCGCCAAGGTCGTCTCGGGCCGCCTCTCCCCCGGCCCCCACCTGCTCGGCCTGATGGAGGACCAGCTCGACCGGCTCCGCGCGGCCGGCTTCTCCGACGCCGACGCCGCCATGGCCACCTACCTGCTGGGCGCCTTCGTCCAGGGGTTCGTCCTCCAGGAACAGTCCCCGATCTCGGCCGCCGAAGTCCTCGGCACCAGTCGCCGGGACATCGCCGACGCCACCGGAGACCGCTTCCGCGCCCTGCCCGCCGACACCTTCCCCAACCTCGTCGCCCTGGCCGACGACCTCACCGAACCCGACATGGACACCCGCTTCGAGTTCTGCGTGCAACGCGTCCTCGACGGGCTCGCGACCCTGCTGCCCGCCGAACGGCGCTGACCCCACCACCGCGGGCCCGGCCGACCGGGCCCCGCCCCGGGCCCGCCGAAAATCCGCGGCCCGGCCTGCGAGCGCCCGCTAGGGTCTGTCCGGCCGCACGTCCACGGAGGAGTTCCGCGATGCCCGAGCTGCACCCCCACTACGAGCCCTACGCGCAAGGCCTGCTGGACGTCGGAGACGGTCAGCGGATGCACTGGAACGCCTCCGGCAACCCGGCTGGCAAACCCGCCGCGATCGTGCACGGCGGGCCCGGATCCGGCCACCGGCCGGGCACCCGGCGGTACTTCGACCCCGAGCGGTACCACGTGGTCCAGTTCGACCAGCGCGGCTGCGGACAGAGCCTGCCGCACGCCGCCGACCCGACGACCGGGCTGGAGCACAACACCACCGAGCGGCTGATCGCGGACATGGAGCGGCTGCGCGAACACCTCGGCATCGAGAAGTGGCTGCTGTACGGCGGCTCCTGGGGCTCGACGCTGATCCTCGCCTATGCCCAGGCCCACCCCGAGCGGGTCTCCGAGATCGTGCTCTGCGGCGTCACCACGACCCGCCCCGAGGAGACCGACTGGCTCTACCGGGGCGTCGCCCGCTTCCTGCCCGGCCCGTGGGAGGAGTTCCGGAACTTCCTGCCGGCCGCCGACCGCGACGGTGACCTGGTGGCCGCCTACAGCCGGCTGCTCAACAACCAGGACGAGACCGTCCGGCGGGCCGCCGCGAACGCCTGGGCCACCTGGGAGGACGCCGTCATCGCGCACGAGGCGCTGGGCAAGCCGAACGCCTACAGCGACCGCCCCACCGACGCGCTGATGGCGTTCACCCGGATCACCGCGCACTACTTCGCGCACCACGCGTTCCTGGCCGACGGCCAACTGCTGCGCGACGCCGGACGGCTGACCGGCATCCCAGGCGAACTGATCCACGGCCGCCTCGACCTCGGCTCGCCACTCGACACCGCGTGGCGGCTGGTCCAGGCCTGGCCGGAGGCCCGACTGACCGTCATCGACGAGTCCGGGCACACCGGGAGTCCGGCGATGACCGAGGCGGTCCTCACCGCGATCGAGCGGTTCGCCTGACCGGTCCGCTCGGCCAGTCCGCCCGGCCGGTTCGGGCGGCTGGTTCGGGCGGCCGGTCCGGGCGGACGGTTCGGGCGGACGGCCGGTTCGCGCTAACGGCCTCCGCCTACGATACGAAGCATGATCGCCTATGTCCCAGCCGCCCTGTTCTTCCTGTTGTTCGGAGTCGGGGTACTACGCGACCGCCGCCAGTTCAGCAATGCCGTCCTGCTCGGCATCGCCGTCTCCCTGCTCGCCCTCGCCCTGCTCGCCGAGCTGCGCAAGGCGCCCACGCTGGTGATGGGACTGGCAGCGGTGGCGATCATCCTGCTGCCGGCCCTCGGCACGGCGGCCCTGGTCTGGTTCCTGATCGCCAACGGCCTGACCATGATCCGCAAGGAGGGCAGACGGCCCGCCAACCTGCTGTCCCTCCTCGCCGGGCTGGGCATCCTCGCCGTCATCGCGCTGCTGCTCGCGGCCCTGGCCACCCGCTCGCACCAGCTGGGCGTCCTGGCGGGCACCGCCGTCCTGGTGGTCGGCTACATCTCCTTCCTGTTCGTCTGCTTCGTCGGCTACGCGTTCCTCTACGGCCGCCACCGGCCGCGCCGGAACGTGGACTTCGTGGTCGTCCTCGGCTCCGGCCTGATCGGCGGCGAGCGCGTCCCGCCGCTGCTGGCCAGCCGGCTCGACCGGGGCCGGGAGGTGTACGACAAGCAGGCCGCGCGCGGCAACCCGCCGGTGCTGATCACCTCCGGTGGCCAGGGCCCGGACGAGAAGCTGCCGGAGTCCCACGCGATGGCCGACTACCTGACCGGGCGCGGCTTCCCGGCCGAACACATCGAGCGCGAGGACCGCTCCCGCACCACCGAGGAGAACCTGCTCTTCAGCAAGGCCATCATGGAACAGGCCAAGCCCGACTACCGCTGTGTCGTGGTCACCAACAACTTCCACGCCTTCCGGGCGGCGCTCACCGCCCGCAAGACCGGCGTCAACGGGCAGGTGTTCGGCTCGCCGACCGCCGCGTACTACTGGCCGAGCGCGACGATCCGCGAGTTCGCCGCCGTGTTCCTCTCCCACAAGCTGGTCAACTTCGGGATCTGCGGCCTCCTCGCGCTCTGCGGGCTGCTCGCGGCCCTCTGAACCGCAGCCGACCCCGGGCCCCGGCCGCCGCAGCGACCGGGGCCCGGCCGCACCTTCAGCCGAACCTCAGCCCAGACCTCCGACCAGGCCTCCGGTCAATCCACCGGTCAGGCCATCAAGTCAGGCCACCGGGCGGGGCGCCAGGATCGCGCAGGTGGTGGTGGCGTGCGCGTAGAGCTTGCCGTTCTCCACCCCGACCACCCTGGCCTCGGCCGTCGCCATCGTCCGGCCCAGATGCAGCACCAGCCCCTCGCAGCGCAGCGGCCCCGAGTCGGCGAACAGCGGGCGCAGCATGTGGACGTTCAACTGCGTGGTGGTGTAGCCGATCCCGGCGGGCAGCCGGCTCAGCACGGCGCAACCGAGCGCCGAGTCGAGCAGAGTGGCGAGGTAACCGCCGTGCACGGTGTTCATCGGGTTGTAGAGGTGGTCGCCGAGTTCGCCCTCGAACACTGCCGTACCCGGCTTCACCTCGGTCAGGTGGAACCCCAGGGTGCTGCAGATCGCGGGCTCCTGAATCCGGCCCGCGAGGATCTCGTGCAGAATCTCCTCTCCGCTCAGGTGTGGGAAGGCGGAGATCGGCGGGCCTGCCGTCCAGGTGTGCGTCCGGGTCCGGGGCGCCTGGCCCTCCAGGGACTGCTGGCCTTCAAGGAGCTCCTGGCCCTCCGGGGACGTCGCGCCGCCGGGGTCTGCCTCGTTCGTCGTCATGGGATCAACCTGCCCTGTTCGCGCACGCCCCTCAAGTGCCTTCCGGGGTACGGCCGGCGCGCGTCCCCCTGGCATCGGACCATGGCGGTCCACGCCATGGCGGCGCGGTGGACCTCGGGTGGCCGTCACATGGCACCGGGGCGCGGGGCGCGCCACGCTGCACGGCATCCGCCCCCACTCCTCCCCACCCAGGAGCCCTCATGTCTCTCCGTCCTGCCGCCGCCGCGTTGCTGACGGCCGCCGCACTCGCGATCGGCACCACCGCACCCGCCCCGGCTGCGGCCGACACCGTGAGCGGGACCTTCCAGCAGGTCACCGGATTCGGCGCCAATCCGGGAAACCTGGCGATGTACTCCTACACCCCCGCCGGACTGCCGAGTGGCGCGCCGCTGGTGGTCGCGCTGCACGGCTGCCTGCAGACCGCCAACGACTACTACCGCAACTCCGGTTGGACGACCTTCGCCGACCGGTACGGCTTCGCGGTCGTCTTCCCGCAGACCAGCAGTGCCAACAACAGCCTCTCCTGCTTCAGCTGGTTCGACGCGACCAAGGACGCCCGGGGCGCCGGCGAGGCCGAGTCGGTGATCGAGATGGTCGCCAAGGCCAAGGCCCTGTACGGCTCGGACGACCGGCGGGTGTTCGTCACCGGACTGTCGGCCGGCGGCGGGATGGCCTCCGACCTGCTGGCCGACTACCCGAACGTGTTCGCCGGCGGGGCGATCGACTCCGGCCTCCCGGCCCAGTGCGCGACCACCCAGGGCGCCGCCTCCGGCTGCCAGAACTCCGACCAGGGGCTCACCCCGGCCCAGTGGGGCGACAAGGTCCGGGCCGCGTACCCGGGCTACGCCGGGCCCTGGCCCCGGGTGGCGATCTGGCAGGGCAGCGCGGACACCGTGGTCAGGCCGGTGAACGCGACGGAACTGCGCGACCAGTGGACCAACGTCCAGGGTGTCGGCCAGAGCCCGACCAGCACCCGGAGCCTGCCGGGCGGCACCACCGAGGAGGTCTACGCCGACGCGGGCGGGCGGCCCGCCGTGGCGCTGTTCACCATCGCCGGGATGGGCCACGGGCTGGCCGTCAACCCCGGCTCCGCAGCCGACCGGTGCGGGGCCACCGGCAGCTACTTCCTCAACACGATCTGCTCCAGCTACTACACCGCGCAGTTCTGGGGCCTCGACGGCGGCACGGGGCCCACCAACCCCGGCCTGCCCGCCCCGACCGGGCTGACCGCGACCCCGGCGGGCCAGGGCTCGATCGCCCTCGCCTGGCAGGCCGTCAGCGGGGCTGCCTCCTACCAGGTCTACCGGGAGGGCGCGATGGCGGGCAGTGCCACCGGCCCGTCCTTCACCGACACCGGGCTCGCCCCCGGCACGTCGTACGGCTACACCGTGGCGGCGGTCGACCCGTCGGGGGCCGTGGGCACCCGATCGGCGGCGGTGACGGCGACCACCGGCGGCGGCGCCGCGCAGTGCTTCACCGACAGCAACTACAACCAGGTCCGGGCCGGGCGGGCCACCCAGAGCGGCGGCCTGACCTACGCACTCGGCTCGGGCCAGAGCATGGGCCTCTGGAACACCTTCGTGACGCACACCCTGAAGCAGACCGGCCCGGGCTACTTCGTGCTCGCCGACGGCCAGTGCTGAGCGGGCGAAACCCGACCTCCGGCTCATCCGTCCCCCTCTCCTTGGCGCAGCCCCGCCCCTCCTGAGCGCAGCCCGGCGAACAGGTCGGTCTCGGGCCCCTCGTCCTCGCTCTCGCTCTCGCCTGGCACCAGGCTCCGGGCGAGGTGGTAGTCCTCCGTCGGCCAGACCTCGCGCTCGATGTCCCGCGGGTGGGCCATGAACGCGACCCCGGGCTCGATCTGGGTGGCGTGCGCCAGCAGTGCCGCGTCCCGTACGGCGAACTGCTCGGCGCACGCGATCCGGGTGGTGGTGGCGAGGGCGGGCGGGGTGTCCGGCCAGTCCGCGAGCAGTGCGCCCATGCCCGAGGGAACACCCCGCTCCGTCATCGCGTCGTGCAGGGTCTGGAACCAGGCTCTGGAGAGCGCCAGGTGGTAGTAGAGCTTCGCCGCCTGCCAGGGCTCCCCCGCCTCGGGGTGGCGGCCCGGGTCGGCGGCGGCCTCGAAGGCCTCGACCGTGACCTGGTGGGTCATCACGTGGTCGGGGTGCGGATACCCCCCGGTCTCGTCGTAGGTGACCACCACGTGCGGACGGAACTCCCGGATCAGGGCGACCAGCGGCGCCGCGGCGGCCGCCACGGGCTGGTCGGCGAAGCAGCCCGCCGGCAGCGGTTCACCCGGGCCCGGCATGCCCGAGTCCACGAAGCCGAGGAACTGCTGGCGCACGCCGAGGACGCCCCGGGCGACCGTCATCTCCTCGCTCCGGATCCGGGCGAGGTCCGCCCGGACCTCGGGGCGGTCCATGGCCGGGTTGAGCACCGAGCCGCGCTCGCCGCCGGTACAGGTCGCGACCAGGACGTCCACCCCCTCGGCCGCGTACCGCGCGAGGGTGGCAGCGCCCTTGCTGGACTCGTCGTCGGGGTGGGCGTGGACGCTGAGCAGGCGGAGCCGCCCGGTGTGCTGGGTGAACATGGCGCCTCCGTACGTGGCCGATGTGGTCATGCGCCCTCCCCGGGTCGTCCGTCCGGCGGCCACTCCGACCGCCTGGAAGGAACTTAGGACGAACCCAGTGATTAGGTCAAGCCTAATTTCTGGGTCCGACCCAGCCAACTGCGCTACGCTGCCCCCATGACGGAACCCACGACGGAACCCACGACGGAACCCACGACGGAAACCGTGACGGAACCCACGATGGGCACGACGGGGCCCACGACGGGGCCCGGGGCCACCCCGACCCTGCGCGAGCTCAACAAGCGCCGCACCCGCGAGGCGATCTCGCACGCCGCGACCAGGCTCTTCATCGACCAGGGCTTCGACCGCACCACCATCGCCGAGGTCGCGACGGCCGCCGGCGTCGCCAAGATGACCGTCACCAACCACTTCCCGCGCAAGGAGGACCTCCTCCTCGACCTGCACGAGGAGATCGTCGGCCGGCTCGCCCGGGCGGTCGCCGAGCGTGCGCCCGGCGAGTCCGCCCTCGCCGCGCTGCGCCGCGACTGCCTGGCCGGCCTCGACCGGCACGACCCGCGGCTCGGCTTCTCCGGCCCGGCGTTCGCCCGCACCGTTTCCGACAGCCCCGCCCTGGTCGCCCGGCTGCGCGAACTGCACGAGCAGAGCGAGGCCGCCCTGGCCGAGGCCCTGGCCGGGGCCACCCGCCCCACGACGACAACCGGCACTCCGTCCGGCGCATCGCCCGACACACCGGTCAGCACACCGGTCGGCCCACCGGTCGACTTCGAGAGCCGGGTGGCCGCCGGGCTCCTCGCCGCCGTCGACCGCACGGTGTTCACCGAAGTGTTCCGCCGGCTGCTGGCCGGCGACGAGGCCGCCGCCATCACGGCGGCGGTGCGCCCCTCGGCCGTCCGGGCCTTCGACCGATTGGAGGGCGCCCTGGGCACCTTCGCCGTCCGGCCGGGCTCCTGACCTGCGGCGCGAGGTGCCCGCCCATGGACAGCCCTTGACGAAAGGTTGACCTGCTCACGGCAGAAGGTTGACGACCGCCGCCCCTATCGTCGGCCCATGCCCTCACAGCCCATCAGGCCCACCACCCTGCCGGTCCTGCCCTACCGCAAGCCCACCCGAGGCCGGGACTACTGGGTCCTGGACAACGTCCTCACCGACCCGGACGCCGTCCGCGAGCGCTGTCTGGCCCGCGGCGACTGGACCGAAGGCTACCCGTACCGCCCCGAGACCTGGCCCGGCCTGCGCACCATGCCCGGCCTGGAGCCCGACGAGCTGGCCCGGGTGGAGGCCCTGGTCCGCAAGGCCACCGGCGCTTCCCGGCTCTGGGTGCAGAGCACCCCGGGCGGCGGCACGCTCAACCACAACTGCGTCCAGGTCGTCGGCGCCGGGGAGTCGGAGTCCCGCCCGCACACCGACTCCCGCGCGCTCTGCCGCTACGCCGCCGTGCTCTACCTCAGCCCGGGCGCGCCGAAGGACGCCGGCACCAGCTTCTTCCGCCAGCAGTTCCCCGGCGGACGCCTCGGCGGGAACCTCGTCAACGCGCCGCACAACAATCTGGTCGAGGCGCTCGGCACCCGCCACGTGCCCGCCGACCACTTCACCGAGGACGTCCGCGTCCCCAACCGCTACAACCAACTGCTCCTCTACCACGCCAACCTCATGCACAGCGCGACCTCCTACTACGGCACCGAGCTGCCGGAGCGTCGGATGACGGCCGTCTTCTTCTGGATGGCCTGACGGGCCCACAGCACGCCCTGCCGCCCGACGCGGCCACCGAACGCGCTCGCCGGAACCTCCGAGGACTCACCGCCCCCTTGACCCGGCCCCGCCCGCACCCCTGAGAGTGGCAGGTGCGGGCCGCGCCACGGCGGCCGCAACGGAGAGGGGACCACCCGTGAACGCACCCTGCCTCATCCTCGACATCGGCGGCGTCCTGGAGTACACGCCGAGGACGGGCTGGCCGGAGCGCTGGGAGCGCCGGTTGGAGCTGCCGCCGCACGCGATCGACGAGCGACTGCGGGACGTCTGGCGGGCCGGCGCGATCGGCGGCATCACCGAGCCGGAGGTGCGCGAGCAGGTGGCCGCCCGGTTGCACCTGGGCCCGGCCCAGGTCGAGGCCTTCATGGCCGACCTCTGGGAGGAGTACCTGGGCACGCCGAACGAGGAGCTCATCGCCCACGTGCGCGGACTGCGCGGGCGGGCCCGGCTCGGCATCCTCAGCAACAGTTTCGTCGGCGCCCGCGAACGCGAGGTCCCGCTCTACCGGTTCGACGAGCTGGTGGAGCACATCGTCTACTCGCACGAGATCGGGACCGGCAAGCCCGACCCGCGTGCCTACGAGATCACCTGCGCCGCCCTGGGCGTCAGCCCGGTCGACTGCCTCTTCGTCGACGACCACGCGCCCAACGTCGAAGCCGCCCGGGCGGTGGGCATGCAGGCCCATCTGTTCGAGGACAACGCACCCGCCATCGCCCGCATCGCCCGTCACCTCGGCGACGGCGACGCCCGTTGACGGGCTGAGCACTCACTCCGCACGTGGAGGGCATCACGGGCACACCGGTCGCTCCCACCGCGCCTTTCCCGGCGTCCGCCATGGCGCCGCCACGACCGAGGACCCGGAGACCACCACCACGCGCGGCCCCGCGCCGATTGGCGACCGCCATGTCCGGGGACGCTGGCCGCATGGACCAGGACGCCCTGCCGCCGACCGAGACGATCCGCCCCGACTGGGCCGGGATCGACCAGCTGCCGACCACCGACCTGCTCCGCCTGATGAACGCCGAGGACCGCACCGTCCCCGCCGCGGTGGCCGGGGAGTTGGTCCGGATCGCCGCCGCGGTGGACGCCACGGCGGCACGGATGGCGGCCGGTGGGCGGCTGGTCTACGCCGGGGCGGGGTCCGCCGGGCGGCTCGGAGTGCTGGACGCCGCCGAGTGCCCGCCGACCTTCGGCACCGATCCGGGCCTGGTGGTGGGCCTGATCGCGGGGGGCGGGACCGCCGTGACCGGGGCCGTCGAGGGCGCCGAGGACCGCCCGGAGCTGGCGGCGGCCGAGCTGGCCGCGCTCCGGCTCACCCCGGCCGACACCGTGGTGGGCGTCTCCGCCTCCGGCCGCACGCCGTACACGGTGGCGGCCGTCCGGACCGCACGGGCGGCCGGGGCGCTGACGGTCGCACTGGCGTGCAACCGGGGCTCGGCACTGGTGGCGGCGGCCGAGCTGGGGATCGAGGTGGAGGTCGGCCCGGAGGTGCTGGCTGGCTCGACCAGACTGAAGGCGGGCACGGCACAGAAACTGGTGCTCAACATGCTGTCGACGGCCGTCATGGTCCGGCTCGGCCGGACGTACGGCAATCTGATGGTCGACGTCCGGGCCACCAACGCCAAGCTCCGCGCACGGGCCCACCGGATCGTCACGGAGGCCACCGGCGCCGACGAGGCTGCGGTCCGCCACGCGATCGCCGCCACCGGAGGCCGGGCCAAGGACGCGATCCTGGTCCTGCTCGCGGACGTGGACGCGCCGACCGCCGCCCGGCAGCTCGCCGCCTCCGGCGGGCGGCTGCGCGAGGCGCTGCACGCCCACCGTTAGGCGCTGTCCGGCCGATCACGGCCGGTCACGCGGGCCCGTCCGTCCCGAGCGCCTCGCGCGCGATCTCGGCCCGGAAGCCCTCGATCAGGACGCGCAGCCCGTACTCGAAGTCGGCGTCGTGGTCGGTCATGCGCAGCACGTCGGCCGCCTCCCGCAGCAACGGGAGGTCGCGCAGGACCTCGTCCGGGAAGGGCGGCCGGGCGCGGTCGGCGGCGTCCTGTCGCCAGGCCTGCTCCTCGGTGACCCAGCCCATGATGTAGCGGTCGATGGTGAGCAGCAGCCGCAGCGCGGTGCGGGGCCGCAGGCCGGCCTGCCGGAGGGCGTCCAACTGGGCTTCGACGGCGGGCAGTTCGTCTTCGGTGGGCAGCGTTCCGGCGTGCACCCGGGCGCCGTCGCGGTAGGCGAGCAGGGCGTGGCGCTTGGCGCGGGCGTCGGCGGCCAGCCAGTCCGGCCAGTGCTCCGGATCCGGGCTGCGGTCGGCCGGGAGGGCCTCGGCGAGCATCGCCTCGGCCATCAGGTCGAGCAGTTCCCGCTTGTTCTTGAAGTGCCAGTACAGCGCGGGTGACTGGACGCCGAGTTCGCGGGCCAGCCGCCGGGTGGTCAGGCCGTCGATGCCTTCCTCGTCGAGTACGCGCAGCGCGGTGCGCACCACCTCGTCGCGTTGCAGCGCCACCGCCGGCCACCTCTCCGTTATCCGCTTGCCCACTCCACCTTATCGCCGCTAAGTTCCGAGCTGGAATTTATCAGTGATAAGGAGAGCCGTCGTGATCGACGGCCCGAAGGGACCACAACCCCATGACCCCAGGAACGGACCGCCCCAGGTCCCGACTGCTGCCGAACACCGCGCCCTGGCGGTCCTCCCGCGACTTCCGCCTCACCTGGACGGCCGGTACCGTCACCCTGCTCGGCTCCGTCCTCACCATGACGGCGATCCCGCTCCAGATCGCCGACCTCACCGGTTCACCGCTGGCCGTGGGCGCGGTCGGCGCCGTCGAACTCCTGCCGACCATCGTGTTCGGCCTCTACGGCGGCGTCCTCGCCGACCGTGCCGACCGCCGCACCGTCGCCCTGGTCACCGAACTCGCACTCGCCGCACTGAGCGCCCTGCTGCTCGCCAACGCGCTGCTCGGCACCCCCGCGCTCTGGCCGCTGTACGCGGCCGCCGGACTGGCAGCGGCACTGCAGGGCCTTCAGCAGCCCTCGGCGGAGGCGATGATCCCCCGGCTGGTGCCGCCCGACCAACTGGTGGCGGCGGGCAACCTGCTCTCGCTGCGCTGGAGCATCGCCGGACTGGCCGGCCCGGCCGCCGCCGGGGTGCTGATCGCCACGGCCGGCGTCCCGGCCGCCTACCTGGTCGACCTCGGCACCTTCCTGGTTTCGATCGCCCTGCTCACCCGGGTCCGGCCCGTCCCCTCGCAGCGGGACGCCGAGGCACCGCGGCTGCGGGAATTCGTCGACGGCGCCCGGTACGCGGCCCGCCGCCCCGACCTGCTGGGCACCTACCTCGCGGATCTCGCGGCCACCGTCTGTGCCCTGCCGACCGCGCTGTTCCCCTTCCTCGCCCAGGAGTTGGACGCGGTGTGGGCGCTCGGCCTGCTCTACTCGGCCGCTGCGGCGGGCGCCCTGCTCGCGGCCGCCACCGGCGGCTGGACCGAGCGGGTCCACCGGCACGGCCGGCTGGTGCTGCTCTGCGCCGCCTTCGTCGGCGCGGCGACGGCCGCGGCCTCGATCGCCCCCGGCCTGTGGGCCGTCCTGCTCTGCCTGCTCGTCGCGGGCGGCGCCAACCAGATCGGCGACACCTTCCGCAGCGCGATCTGGAACCAGTCCATTCCGGACGAACTGCGGGGCCGCGCCGCCGGCCTGGAGATGCTGATCGGCTCCGCCGGCCCCGCCCTCGGGGACCTGCGGGCTGGCGGCCTCGCCGCCCGGCAGGGCATCCGCGTCGCGCTGCGCACCGGCGGTCTGCTCTGCCTGGCCGGCACCGCCGCCCTGTCGGCCGCGCTGCCCGCGCTCTGGCGCTACGACCAGCGCGACCAGCTGAACACCCGCGACCAACCCGACCGACACCACCAGCCCGTCCGGCCCGACCAGCAGTCCACGCCATGACCGCCCACCTCGACAGCGGCGGACCGGGGCGCCGCCCCTCAGCCCCGGGCGGGCACCGTGGCGTGCCGGGCGATCAACGCGCCGAGCCGGCCCGGGTCGCCGGTGCCGCGCTTGGGCAGCAGGGTCAGCACGTGCGTCTGCTCGTCCCCGCCCAGCAGGACGAAGAGTCCGGGCGTCTCCAGGTAGTGCGGAAGCTCCCGCCAGGCGAGTTCGGTGCTGGACACCGCGTTGGTGACGGTCACCCCGGCCTCGCCGAGGACGATCCGGAACTCACCCTTGTCCGCCGCCATCCGCCGCACCTGACGCAGTTGCAGCCAGGGCAGTCCGACCACCAGCAGCAGCGCGGCCGCGAGCATCACCAGCGCCGGTGGGCCCACCGTCCGGTCGGCGACCGAGAGCACCACCGCACCGGCCCCGGCGCAGGAGGCGGTCAGGTACCTCGACCGCCGGGACCGTCGACCCGCCGCCGTACCCCGGGCCCGGGCCGCGAAGGCCGCCCGGAAGTCCGCGGTCGTCGGCGTGTAGCGGACCTCGACCGACTCCTCCACCCGCTTGCCACCGTCCACCCGAACCCCCTCCGACGCATCTGCCGCCGGATGCTAGCAAAAGCCGTGTGCACCCGATCCATCACCCTCTCCGTCTCCTCCCGGTGACGAGATTCCGCCGCTCCCGGGCGGGCATCGTTGACCTCCCGCCGCACCCGGCGGTTGGCTCACCACGAGCCGGCCGCCGGGGAGTTCGACGCGGCCGGCCGCACCCAGGGGAGGAACCGGATGACTCGCGCACGTTCCGCACCACACCTGCTGCGCGCGGCCGGCGCGCTGGCGGCGGCCGCGCTGGCCGCCGTCACGGTGGCGACGCCCGCCCAGGCGGACGCGCCGCGCGGCCGCACCGAACGGGTATCCGTCGGGCTCGGCCAGAGGCAGACCGACGGCGCCTCGGACGCCGCCGGTCTGAGCGCCGACGGCCGCTTCGCCGTCTTCACCTCGAAGGCCGCCAATCTGGTTCCCGGCGACACCAACGGCACGTCGGACGTCTTCGTCCGGGATCTGTGGACCGGCCGGACCGAACGGGTCAGCACCGGCGCGAACGGCGCCCAGACGGCCGACGACTCCTTCAACGCCACGATCAGCGGCGACGGCCGCTACGTGGCGTTCAGCTCCTACGCCACCAACCTCGCCCCCGGCGGGAACCTCGGCTTCGAGGACGTCTACGTCCACGACCGCTGGACGGGGACCACCGAGCTGGTGTCCACCGGACACGACCCGGCCAAGCCGCAGGCCGGCCGGCAGTCCAGCCACCCGTCGATCAGCTGGGACGGCCGGTACGTCGCCTACCAGTCCAACCGCTCCGACCTGGCCCCCGGCACGGTCACCTGGACGGGCGGCAACATCTACGTCACCGACCGCTCGACGGGCGGGACCCGCCTGGTCAGCGTCGGCGCGGACGGAACCGAGGCGAACGCCTCCTCCGCCGAGCCGGTGATCAGCGGGGACGGCGGCTCGGTCGGCTTCATCTCGAAGGCCACCAACATCATCGGCCAGGACAAGCCCGGCGCCCTCGCCGCGAAGGCCGCCGCCGAGCTCGACGGCGTCTCCGACGAGGAGTTCGTCCGCGACTCCTTCCGGCACGACGACCAGCCGACGATCCTCAAGCCCCGCTTCTACCCGCTCTACGTCCGCGACCTCCGCGACGAGCAGAGCGTCCTGGTGAGCACCGACGGGGCGGGCGGCTACCGCGGGGCGGCCTCCCCGGCGCTCAGCCGGGACGGCCGCTACGCCGTCTACTCGGCGCTGCTCCAGGACGGCAACGGCCCCCGGGGGCACCACTTCGAGGTGTACGTCCGCGACCTGGAGGAGGACACCGAGACCCTGGTCAGCGCCGGGCTCCCGGGGACGAAGACCTCCGGCGACTCTTACCACGCGCAGATCACCGCCGACGCCCGCTGGGTCTACTTCGACTCCGACGCGGCGAACCTGGTGCCAGGGGACACCAACAACGCCGGGGACGTCTTCCGGCGCGACCTGCGGACCGGCCGCACCGAGCGGGTCAGCGTGGCGACGGACGGCTCGCAGACCGCCGGCGCCTCGGAGCGGCCGTTCGTCGACGCCCTCGGCACCACGGTGCTGTTCACCTCCGAGGACGGCACGCTCGTCCCGGGCGACACCAACCAGGCCCCTGACGTCTTCCTCCGCCGGCTGCCGCTGCTCTGACCCGAAATCGACCGGGCCCGGCCCCGCTCACCGCACCGGCAGCAGATACCCCACACCGCAATGGGTTGCGCGGAGGTGCGGCCGGGCCGCCGGGCCCGCCCGCACGCCCCTCAGAGCAATGAACGCCCGCGCGCCCCTCAGAGCGTGAGCGCCCGCGCCGACGCCCGGATCGGCGCCGGGAGTTCGGTGCCGCCGCGCAGATGGCGGTCCACCGCCGCGGCCGCCGCCCGCCCCTCGGCGATCGCCCACACGATCAGTGACTGCCCGCGCCCGGCGTCCCCGGCGACGAAGACGCCCGGCGCGCCGGTGGCGAAGTCGTCGTCCCGGGCCAGGGCGCCGTCCGGGCCGGTGGTGAGGCCGAGTTGGGCGATCAGCCCCTGGTCCGGCTCCGGGCCGCTGAAGCCCAGCGCGAGCAGCACCAGCTCCGCCGGGATGCTCCGCTCGGTGCCGGTCCGGGGGCTGCGGTCGGCCGGTTCGGCCTCGGCGAAGCGGACGGCGGCCAGCCGGCCGTCCGGTCCGGCCTCGAAGCCGACCGTGGTCGCCGCGAACACCCGGGGACCGGCCGCCGCGGCCCCCGACTCCTCGTGCGAGGTGGTCTCCCGGTACACCTTCGGGTGGACGGGCCAGGGCTGCTCCGGCGCCCGGCACACCGGCGGACACGGGTTGATGTCGAGCTGGGTGACGGAGGCCGCGCCCTGGCGCAGCGCCGTCCCCAGGCAGTCGGCCGCGGTGTCCCCGCCGCCGACGATCACCACGTGCCGACCCTCGGCGGACACCGGCGGGGCCGCGCGGTCGCCCTCGTCGACCCGGTTCGCCCAGGTCAGGTAGTCGATCGCCTGGTGCACGCCGGGCAGGGCGCACCCCGGCACCGCCAGCTCCCGGCAGGCGGTCGCACCGACCGCCACCACCAGCGCGTCGCACCCGGCCCGTAGTTCCCCGGCCGCGAGGTCCCGGCCGACGAACACCCCGGTGCGGAAGTCCGTGCCCTCGGCCCGCATCTGGTCGAGCCGCCGGTCCAGCCGGTGCTTCTCCAGCCGGAACGGCGGGATCCCGTAGCGCAGCAGCCCGCCGGGGCGGTCGGCCCGCTCGTACACCGTGGTGGCGTACCCGGCCCGGGTCAGCTGTTGCGCGGCGGCCAGGCCCGCCGGGCCCGAGCCGACCACGGCCACCCGCCACCCGGCGCCCCGCTCGGGCGGCTGCGGCAGGTCCCAGCCCTCTTCCCAGGCCCGGTCGGTGATCGCCAGCTCGACGTTCTTGATCGCCACCGCCGCGCCGTCGATCGCCAGCACGCACGCGCTCTCGCAGGGTGCCGGGCAGAGCCTTCCGGTGAACTCGGGGAAGTTGTTGGTCGCCAGCAGCCGGGCGGCGGCGGCCCGCCAGTCCGCGTCCGCCACCAGCCGGTTCCACTCCGGCACCAGGTTTCCCAGCGGGCAGGCGTGGTGGCAGAACGGCAGCCCGCAGTCCATGCACCGGCCCGCCTGCCCGCCCACCACCGGCAGCGGCGTCCGCGGCCGGTACACCTCCCGGGAGTCCCCCAGTCGCTGCTGTGCGTCCCGCCGCTCGCGCTCGGCGCGCGGGGTGGTGAGGAAGGCCATCCGGTCTGCCATCGCGGCCTCCGGCGGGGTGTGCCGACAAGGACCCGGTGGCGCCCCCGGCGGACACGCCACCGTGTGGCCACCGTACGCCCCTCCCCGGCGCTGCGAAAGCCGCGGCCGGCACGGCCACCGGCCGGGCCCGGACCCGCCGGACGCCGCCCTCGCCCAGACCCTTCCCCCAGACCCGTCACGCGCCGCCGCCCGGACCCGCCGGACGCCGCCGTGGGCGCGCCGGGGAGAATCGGGGCCATGACCCACACCGTGCTGATCGCCGAGGACGACCGGGCCATCCGCGACTCCCTCACCCGCGCCCTCCAGCTGGAGGGCTACCGGGTGAGCACCGCCGCGGACGGCGCGCAGACCCTGGCCGCCCTCACGGAGCAGCGCCCGGACCTGCTGGTGCTGGACGTGATGATGCCCGGCCCGGACGGCCTGGAGGTCTGCCGCCGCCTGCGCGCCGACGGCGACCGCACCCCGGTCCTGATGCTCACCGCCCGGGTCGAGGTCCCGGACCGGATCGCCGGGTTGGACGCCGGGGCCGACGACTACCTGGTCAAGCCCTTCGACGTGGACGAGCTGTTCGCCCGCCTGCGCGCCCTGCTGCGCCGCAACGCACCCGAACCCGCCGGGGGCGTCCTCGCGGTGGCCGACCTGCGGGTCGAGCCGCACGCCCGGCGGGCCTGGCGGGCCGGGCAGGAACTGGAGCTCTCCCGGACCGAGTTCGACCTGCTGGAGCTGCTGACCCGGCACGCGGGCTCGGTGCTCGACCAGGCCACGGTGTACGAGCGGATCTGGGGCTACGACTTCGGCCCCGGCTCGAAGAACCTCGCGGTGTTCATCGGCTACCTGCGCCGCAAGCTGGACCGGCCCGGCCTGACACCGCTGATCCACACCGTCCGCGGCGTCGGCTACACGCTGCGCGAGTCGTGACCGGCCGGGGCCGGTCGCGGCCGCGGCCGCTGTGGCCGCGCCCGGGGCTGCGCACCACCGTCTCGCTCGCCTTCGCCGCGATGGCCGCCCTGGTCGCGGTGCTGATCGGCGCGCTCGGCTACCACTCCGCCGCCCGGCTGATCCGGGACGACGAGGGCGCCGACTTCACCGCGGCCGTCCAGGCGGTGCACCAGCAGGTCGGCCGGGAGATGCTGTTCCCCGGCGACTTCAACGGCACGGGCGGCCTGAGCGAGGATCTGCTGCGCCCGATCCGGGTCACCTCGCAGTCCCTCGGCCCCGACGGGGAGGTGCTGCCCGGCACCGCCCGGATCGACCTCCGGCCGACCCCGGAGGACCGCTCCCTCGCCCGCTCCGACGACCCCGGCCAGACCTCGTCCGGGCTTCGGCACGTGCACGGCGACACCTACCGGGTGGCCGTGGTCTCGCTCGGCGGCGGCCGCGGCGCGGTCCAGATCGCCCAGCAACTGGGCCCCACCGAGCACCTGCTGGCGACGCTGCGGATCCGTACCGGGGTGTCGGTGGCGGTGGTCGCGGTGCTCGCGGGCGGGGCCGGCTGGCTGCTCGCCCGGCGGATCACCGGCCGGCTGGTCCGGCTCACCGACGCGGCCGAACTGGTCGCCGCCAGCGGACGGTTGGACGTTCCGGTGCCGGCCGCCGGAACGGACGAGGTCGGCCGGCTCGGCCGGGCCTTCGACCGGATGCTGGGCCGGCTCGCCACGGCCAAGGAGAACCAGCGCCGGCTCGTCCAGGACGCCGGGCACGAGCTGCGCACCCCGCTGACCAGCCTGCGCACCAACCTCTCGGTCCTGCCCAGCCTGGACCGCCTGCTGCCCGCCGAACAGGCCGCACTGATGGCCGATCTGGCCGAGGAGGCAAGGGAGTTGACGCTTCTGGTGGAGGAGCTGGTGGCACTCGCCGCGGACCGGAAGGCCGACGAGGAGCCGACCGAACTGGTGCTGGCCGAGCTGGTGCGCGAGGCCGCCGCACAGGCCCGGCGGCGCAGCGGCCGGGAGATCACCGTGGACGCCGACGACACGGTGGTCACGGCCCGCCCGGACGCGCTGGCCCGGGCGGTGGGCAACCTGCTGGACAACGCCGCCAAGTTCGACCCGGCCGGGAAGGCCCCGATCGAGGTGGTGGTGCGCGGCCGCCGGGTCGAGGTGCGCGACGGCGGGCCGGGGATCGACGAGGCCGACCTCTCCCGGGTCTTCGACCGCTTCTACCGGGCCACCGCCGCGCGCAGCCTGCCCGGTTCGGGGCTGGGCCTGGCCATCGTGCACGAGGTGGCCGGCTCGCACGGCGGCGAGGCCTTCGCCGCCAACCGGGACGGCGGCGGCGCGGTGATCGGCTTCACCCTCGGCCCGTAGGGCGTGTCCTCGACCTCCCGTCCGCGTGGCGGCTCCGGGGCACGCGCAACGCCGCCGGGCCCCGGGCACGCGGCAGCGCCCGGGGCCCGGCGTCACGTCGGCCGCCGTGAGACCGCCCGTCAGACCGCCGTCAGACCGCAGCGAGCAGCCCGCGCCCGAGCCAGTCGGCGTTGTCCTTCACGCCCGGCAGGACGAAGAAGTACCCGCCGCCGGTCGGCGAGATGTAGTCGACCAGCGGCTCGTCGACGAGCCGGGTCTGGGTGGCCTCGAACTGCCGCACCACGTCCTGCTGGTAGCAGCAGAACACCAGGCCCATGTCCAGGTTGCCGGCCTGGTCGACGCCCCGGTCGTAGTTGAAGCCGCGGCGCAGGATGCGCGAGGTGTCGGTGTCGGCGGTGCGCGGGTTGGCGAGCCGGATGTGCGCCTTGAGCGGGATCGCCTTGCCCTCCGGGTCCTTGCCGTAGTCCGGCGCGTCGGTCTCCTGGCGGCCGTCCAGCGGCGCGCCGGTGTCGCGGCGGCGGCCGAACATCTTCTCCTGCTCGGCGAGGGTGACGCGGTCCCAGAACTCGATCAGCATCCGGATGATCCGGATCACCTGGTAGCTGCCGCCGGTCGCCCAGGCGGGCTCGCCCAGCCCGTCGGTGACCCAGATCAGCCGGTCCATCTCGCGGGCGGAGGTGGTGTCGGGGTTGACGATGCCGTCCTTGAAGCCGAGCAGGTTGCGCTGGGCGCCGTCCGGGCGGGACTCGCTCTGGAAGCCGTCGATCCGCCAGAGGATCTGCATCGCGCCGCGCGTGTGCCGGGTGATGTCGCGCAGCGCGTGCAGCACGGTGTCCTGGCGGTCGGCGCAGATCTGCAGCGAGAGGTCGCCGTGGAGTTCGGCGGCCTGAAGATTGTCGTTGGGGAAGGTCTTCATCGGGGCCAGCTTGGTCGGCTTGGCCTTGGCCAGCCCGTACCGGTCGTCGAACAGCGAGGCGCCGACGCCGACCGTGACGGTCAGGTTGTCGGTGGGCACGGTGGGGCCGAGGATGCCGCTGTCGGCGGGCGGCGCGCCGACGCCGAGGTCGGGCGGGGTGCCGCCGGCGGTGAGGAAGCGGATCCGCTCGGTCAGGGTCTTGAGGAGGTCCTCCAGGCCGTTGCGGTCCTGGGCTATCACCTGGCAGGACACGAAGGCGGCGTAGCCGGGGGCCGGGGTGGTGACGCCGGCCTGGTGGTCGCCGTGGAACGGGACGACTCCGCTCTTCGCCTGGCGGCTGTCCCCGGCTGAGGCCGGACCGGCGGCCAGGGTGAACGCCCCGCCCGCCATGACGGCCGCTCCGGCGCCGGCGCCGAGGGCGGTCCGGACGAAGCTGCGGCGGGCCGGGCCGGCCGGGCAGCCGCCCTCGGCGACGGCCGGGGCGGGCGCGGCGGCGTGCGGGAACGGGCAGGAGCCTCCGGCAGCGGTGTGGTCGGTCATCAGGCGGCCTTCCGGATCTCGAGCAGGGCGGGGATGGGGGCGAGGTCTTCGAGCAGTTGGCCGGTGGCGCCGTTGAGCTGGCGGCGGGCGTCGGCGGGGAGCTGCTCCAGTGCGGTCCAGCCCTCGGGCTTGTGGGCGGAGGCGACCAGGTCGCCGACCCGCTTCATCCCGGCGTCGACGCGGGGGAGCAACTGCGGGTCGCGCTCGTCGAGCAGCGGCTGCAGGACGGTCAGCAGTTCCCGGGTGCCGGCCAGGTTGGCCTGGGTGGTGGCCAGGTTGGTGCCGCTGCCCTGGTCGGTGTCGCCGGTGAGCTCGAACTGGAGGGTGTTCTCCAGGATCTCGTGGGCGCGCAGCGGGAGGTCTCCGGGGTCGAAGTCCTGGCCGGGGAAGTCCTGCCCGAGCTTGGCGACGTCGGCGGCCAGCTGGTCGGCGACGGGCGTCAGGTCGGCGGCGGACTGGCCGTGCCACAGGCCGTACTCCAGGCGCAGGAAACCGGTGAAGTCCTTGTCCTGGGCCTTGTCGGCGAGCCCGTCGGGCCGGCCGTCGATCTTGCCGTCGAGGTCGGCGAAGGTGCCGTAGGCGGCGCCGAGCGAGGCGTACTGGAGGTGGGCGGTGAGCCAGTCGGCCTTGGCGGTGGCGAGGTCGCCGCCGTGGACGTCGGCCTGGAGCTTCTGGGTCTGCGTCAGCAGGGTCGCGAGGCCCTTGTCGACGTAGTCCTTGTAGGCGTCGAGCGGGCCCTTGAGGTCGTCCTCGGCGACCGGCTTGACGGCCTTGACCTGGCCGCCGCCGGTGACGTGCACGGCGGCCGAGGTGACGGACGTGCCGCCGGTGGGCACACAGCGCCACGCGTAGTCGCCGGAGCCGATGGTCGCGGTCAGCGCGCGGGTGGTGCCGGGGGCCAGACCCTCGATCTCGCCGTAGACGGCGCCGCTGGCCGGGTTGACCAGGTAGACCTCGGAGACCTTGTCCCCGGTGTTGTGCATCTGGAAGACCTGCTGGCCGGGCAGCGGGGTGCTGAAGCCCTTGCCGCACTCCTGCTCGGAGACGGACACGGTGGCGGAGCTGCCCTGCTTGCCGTCGCTGACCGCGATCACGGCCCCGGCGACCACCACCGGCACCGCGACCAGCGCGGTCGGCACGGCCCAGCGCGGCCGTCCGGACCGCACCGGCCCGGCGGCCTCGGGCGCGGCCGCCCCGGCCTTCTCGCCCTGCGTCGCCTCGCCCTGCGCCGCCTTCCCGGCGGCCGGAGCGGTCTTGCCGCCGCGGACGCCCTCGACGAACAGCGTCATCACGATGCACAGGTAGGCGAGGTAGCCGACGACCTGGAGGACCGTCATGGTGACGGTCAGGTTGAGGGTGCCCTGCACCAACGTGGCGTACCAGGAGGAGGCGTCCAGGTGGCCGCTCAGGTCGAAGGCGTACGAGCTGCCGCCGCCGACCAGCCCGGACTCCTGCAAGTCGCGCAGGCCGTAGCCGAGCACGCCCGCCGCGACCACGATCAGGCCGACGCCGGTGATGGTGAAGAACCGGGTGAGGTTCATCTTCAGCGCCCGCCGGTACAGGCCCCAGCAGAGGCCGGCCGAGAGCACCAGGCCGACGGCCGCGCCGAGCAGCGGCCCGGTGGACTCCCCGGCGGTGCGCACGTTGGTCCACAGGAAGAGCGAGGTCTCCAGCCCTTCGCGGCCGACGGCCAGGAAGCTGGTGAGCACCAGCGCGCCGGCGCCCATCGCCAGCGAGGCCTGGACCTTCTCCTTCAGCTCGGCGGAGAGGGTGCGCGCCGAGCGGCGCATCCAGAACACCATCGCGGTGACGAAGCCGACCGCGATCAGGCTCAGCACCCCGCCGAACGCCTCCTGGGCGTGGCCGGAGAGGTTGGCGGCGGTGAAGGTGAGCACCGCGCCGAAGCTGAGGCTGAGCGCGATCGCCGCCGCGACACCGGTCCACACCTGCGGCAACCGGGCCTTGTGCCCGAAGCGGACGAGCGTGGCGACCAGGATCGACACGATCAGTCCGGCTTCCAGACCCTCGCGCAGCCCGATCAGAAAGCTGGGAAACGCCTCATCCCACATGCAGCGGGCTCCTCCCCCGGTCACCCCGGGTCGTACCTGAACTCGGCGGCCCGCCGCGGGTGGCGGCGGCGCGGCACAGCCGAACGCCCCGGACACGGGGGTCCAGGGCGCTTCGACTTAGCTTAGGCAAACCTTAGAGCCGCCGCGGTCAACAGGACCCCCCGTTCAGGTAAGGGTTCGGTATGAGGGCTGCCGAGCCGGCCCGGCTCAGCCCCACCACTGCTCCGGCACCGTCTCCGGCTCCGCCGGCACCGCCACCGGTGCGGCGGCGGGCGTCACCAACAGCTCGCCGCCGGCCGTCTCGGCGACCAGGTAGCCGCACTCGCGCAGCACGACGGCGACCGCACCGCTGACCGCCTCGCGCGCCCCCCGGGAGGGCGGCCCGTCCGGCCCCTCCCCCGGCGACCAGCCGACCGCCACCCCCGGCGGCCGATGGCCGATCCGCAGCAGGGACGGGCCCGGCCCGGCGTCGATCCCGGCGCGGGCGAGGGCCGCAGTGACGTCCTCGAAGAGTTCAGGGTGATCCACCATTGGCGCAGCGTAGGCCCGGAATCGCGCGACCTCCGGACGCGGCGCGCGCCGAAACGGTTCAGCGGCACCCGGGCGCAGCACCGCCACCCGTCCGGCGGCCGATCGGACGTCAGGACCCCCCGTCCGGCCCGACACGAGCGGCCGTACGGACCGATGGACGTGCACAGTCGGCCCCCTGCCGACAGCATGACAGAGTAAGCGCTCCATCACCCTGAGCAACGGGCCAGTGGGTCACCCGCTCCGCGTGCCGGTTCAGCCGGCGGGCCCGTATCGAGAGGTCCCATGATCACAACACTTCGCCGGCCGGCGTCTTTGCCGGCGGGCCTCCAGCCCGGCACGCCGAGGACGCCGGGGAGTCCGTCGTGAGAACCGACCAGCAGTCGCAGCCGGGACCGGTGACCAGCACGCGCGCCAACCCCGCGAACAAGGCCGAGGCCCTGGCCGACTGGACCGACGGCCGGGTCGGCATCTACTCCCTGGCCAAGGCCAATCTGCGCAAGATCTTCCCGGACCACTGGTCCTTCATGCTGGGCGAGATCGCGCTCTACACCTTCGTCATCATCATCATCACCGGCGTCTGGCTGACCCTCTTCTTCAAGCCGAGCATGGGCGAGGTCATCTACGACGGCTCGTACGTCCCGCTCAAGGGCATCCAGATGTCGGAGGCCTACGCCTCGACCATCGACATCAGCTTCGAGGTCCGCGGCGGCCTGCTGATGCGCCAGGTCCACCACTGGGCGGCGATCGTGTTCGTCGCCTCGATGCTGACGCACATGATGCGCGTCTTCTTCACCGGCGCGTTCCGCAAGCCCCGCGAGATCAACTGGGTCTTCGGCGCGCTGCTGCTGTTCCTCGGCATGTTCGACGGCTTCATGGGCTACTCGCTGCCGGACGACCTGCTCTCCGGCACCGGCATCCGGTTCATGGAGGGTGCCGTCCTGGCCGTGCCGATCGTCGGCTCGTACCTGCAGTTCTTCATGTTCGGCGGCGAGTTCCCCGGCCAGGACATCGTGCCGCGGCTGTTCACCGTGCACGTCCTGCTGATCCCGGGGGTCATGGTCGGCCTGCTCGCGGCGCACCTGATCCTGGTCTTCTACCACAAGCACACCCAATTCGCCGGGCCCGGCCGGACCAACGACAACGTGGTCGGCATGCCGCTGATGCCGGTCTACATGGCCAAGGCCGGCGGCTTCTTCTTCCTGGTCTTCGGCGTGGTCGCGTTCATGTCGGCGATCGCCACCGTCAACCCGATCTGGGCGTACGGCCCCTACCGGCCCGACCAGGTGTCCACCGACGCCCAGCCGGACTGGTACATGGGCTTCTCCGAGGGTCTGGTGCGCGTGATGCCCGGCTGGGAGATCAGCGTCTGGGGCGGCCACACCCTGAACCTCGGGGTGTTCGTCCCGCTGATGGTCTTCCCGACCGTGCTGCTGATCATCTGGTGCTACCCGTTCCTGGAGGCCTGGGTCACCGGGGACCGCGGCGAGCACCACCTCGCCGACCGGCCGCGCAACGCACCGGTGCGCACGGCCTTCGGCGCGGCCTGGATCGGCCTCTACCTGATCCTGCTGGCCGGCGGCGGCAACGACCTGCTCGCCACCCACTTCCACCTGTCGATCAACGCGATCACCTACGCGGTGCGCACCGGCTTCTTCGTCGTGCCGGTGGTCGTCTTCGTGGTCACCAAGCGGTGGTGCCTGGGCCTGCAGCGGCGCGACAAGGAGAAGGTGCTGCACGGCCGGGAGACCGGCGTGATCAACCGGCTCCAGCACGGCGAGTTCGTCGAGGTGCACGCCCCGCTCCCGCCGGGCCGGATGTACACCCTCACCGCGCACGAGCAGCCGCAGCCGGAGGACCTGCCGCCGGAGGTGGACGAGAACGGGGTGGTCCGCAAGGCCGGGCTGTTCGCCCGGACGAGGGCCAAGCTGTCCCGCGGCTTCTACGGCGAGGGCAGCCAGATCGCCAAGCCCACCGCCGAGGAGCACCAGGAGATCAGCAGCGGCCACGGCCACCACTGATCCCCGCGCACGCCCGAGGGCCCGCTGCGCCGTCATCGGCGCGGCGGGCCCTCGGGCGTGCCGGCGGATCGGCCCGGCTCAGGCCCGCAGGGCCGCCGGGACGACGGCGAACAGCGCCGCCGCCAGGGTGACGGAGAGGCAGAGCGCGGCCCAGCGGGCGCAGATCCGGCGGCACTCGCTGCGGTAGCGGGCGGCCAGCCGGCGGCAGCGCTCGACGGCGCGGTCGACGACCTCCTCGGCGTAGCGCAGCCGGTCGGCGGCGTAGGCCTGCTCCAGGCTCTCCCGCTCCGCGGCGGGCAGCCACGGGAACTGCCCGGCGAAGGCCCGGGCGTCCCGTTCGGCCGCCGCCACCTCGGCCTCCCAGGCGAGATAACCCTCCAGCCGGGCGATCTCCGCCCGGGCGTTCACCCGGCCGCCCGCGACGGGCCTGCCCTGCCGAGGGGTCCGCGCTCCCGGCGGACGCTGTCTGCCACCCATGACCGCTCCTCATGTCCTGTCGAGGTGTGCTGTCGGGACGTCCTGTCGAACCGTCCCGCCGAACCGGCGCGGGAGACCGCTCCGCAACCAGGCCACTACTATCAGTGACCAACCGGGTGGGCAGGGCGACTCGCCGAGCCGCCGCGCGACTCCTCGCAACCCCGCCGGGGCGGATCCGCCCGGGGTGTCGGATCCGAAAAAGTTGCGTGCCACGCAGTCTTGCGCGGCGCGCAGACTTCCGGGGAGAGTGGTGGTCATGACGAAGAGTCAGATCGGTCTGCGGGAACGGAAGAAGGCCGCGACCCGGGAGGCGCTGAGCTGGGCCGCACTGCGCCTGGCGGTGGAACGGGGCCTGGAGAACGTCCGGGTCGAGGACATCGCGGCCGCGGCCGGGGTGTCGCCGCGCACCTACAACAACTACTTCTCCAGCAAGGCCGAGGCCATCGTCTCCCGGCACTGCGACCGCATCCGGCTCGTCGGCGAGGCGCTGAGCGAGCGGCCCGCGGCCGAACCGCTCTGGGAGGCGCTCACCCGGGCCACCCTCGCGCCCTTCGACGGCGCGGCGGAGCAGCCGGACCCGCGGTGGACCGCCGCGGTGCGGCTACTGCTGCGCGAACCGGCCCTCCAGGCCGAGCTGGCCCGCGCCGGCGCGGACGCCGAGGCCGGGCTCACCGCGGCGGTGGCCGCCCGGACCGGGGCCGACCCCGGCGGCCTCCACCCCAGACTGGTCGCCGCCGGCGTCCTGGCCGCACTCAAGGCGGCCAGCGACGTATGGCTGCGCGCCGACCCGCCGGTACCGCTGCAAACGCTCCTGGCGGAGGCACTGCGGCAGCTGGCGGCCGGCCTCCCCGAACCGTCGTCTTCGTGAACTCACCGTCGCACAGGGGGATTTACCATGGCCCACGATGTCATCATCGCCGGCGCCGGCCCGAACGGGCTGATGCTGGCCTGCGAACTGGCGCTGGCCGGAGTCCGGCCGGTGGTGCTGGACCGGCTGGCCGAACGTTCGTCGGAGCAGAAAGCGAACGGGCTGGTCGGCCAGGTGATCCGGCTGCTGGACCACCGCGGCCTGTACGAGCGGCTCGGCGGCCCGGGCGCCCCGGCCCCGGTGCCCCGCTTCGTGTTCGGCGCGTTCCCGCTGGACCTCCGGGAGCTCGACGGCAACCCGCTGTACGCCCTGCCGGTGCCGCAGCACCGGATCGAGCAGGCCCTGGCGGAGCGGGCCCGCGAACTCGGCGTGACCGTGCACCACGGCCGCGAGGTCACCGGCCTGAGCCAGGACGCGGCGGGGGTGACCGTCGAGGTCCTCGGACCGGACGGGCCGGAGCGGCTGCGCGCCCGCTACCTGGTCGGCGCCGACGGCGGCCGCAGCACCGTCCGCAAGCTGGCCGGGATCGGCTTCCCCGGGGTCACCTCGCCCGACCCCGTCGCGCGCATCGCCCACGTGCGCCCGCCCGAGGGACTGCGGGTGCTCGACACCGGCGAGGTGCTGCTGCCCGGCTGCCCGACGCCGTTCCGCCCGTTCACCCACACCCGCACCGCGCACGGCGTGTTCGTGCTCGCCCCGATGGGCCCGGAACTCGCCATGATGGCCACCATGGAGTGGGCCGGCCCGCCCGTCGACGAGACCGTGCCGGCCACGCTGGACGAACTGCGCGCCAGCGTCCGCCGGGTGACCGGCGCCGACCTGCCGCTCGCCCCGGCCGACACGCCCGGCGCGCACACCCCGCGCCGCCAGGTCGGGCACAACACCCGGCTCGCCGAGCGCTACCGCGAGGGCCGGGTGCTGCTGGTCGGCGACGCCGCGCACGTGCACGCCGCCACCGGCGGTCCGGGCCTCAACCTCGGACTCCAGGACGCCGCGAACCTCGGCTGGAAGCTGGCCGCCGACCTCCAGGGCTGGGCCCCGCCCGGCCTGCTGGACAGCTACCACCGCGAGCGGTACCCCATCGGCGAACGGGTCTTCATGCACTCGCAGGCCCAGATGGCCCTGATGTCCCCGGGCCCGGCCGTCACCGCCCTGCGCGCCCTGTTCGGCGAGCTGCTCGCGTACCAGGACAACCTCGGGCGGATCGCCGCGCTCATGGCGGGCAGCGACGTCCGGTACGACACCGACTGCCCGCACCCGCTCGCCGGCGGCTTCGCGCCGGACCTCCCGCTGACCACCGCCACCGGCCCCACCCGGCTCGCCGAACTGGCCCGCGGCGGCCGGGCCCTGCTGCTCGACCTCGCGGACGGCCCGCCACGGCTCGCCGACCTCGCGGCCGGTTGGAAGGGCCGGGTGGACGTGCTCACGGCCGACTGCCCGCAACCACCCGCCGGCGCGCTGCTGGTACGCCCGGACGGCTACGTCGCCTGGGCCGCCGCTCCCGGGGAGGAGGATCCGGACGGGCTGCTGCGCGCGCTGCACGCCTGGTTCGGCGAACCGGACTCCGCCCACTGCTGAGCACCCGCACCCGGACGCCCCACCGGCCCCGGTCGGGGCGGCCGGGGCCGGAGGGAGAGAATGGACCGCATGTCCCGACGTCACCCCGCGCCCCGCGCCGCCGCCTCCGCGCCCCGGCTGCTGCCCTCCTCCCCCTGCCCCTGCGGCCTGCCCGCCGCCTACGGCGACTGCTGCGGGCGGCTGCACCGCGGCCAGACGGCGGCCACCACCGCCGAGTCCCTGATGCGCTCGCGGTACAGCGCCTTCGCCGCCCAGGACGAGGCCTACCTGCTGCGCACCTGGCACCCGGACACCCGGCCCGCCGAGGTGGACTTCGACCCGGCGCTGCGCTGGACCGGCCTGGAGGTGGTGGCCACCACCGAGGGCGGCGCCTTCCACGCGGAGGGCACGGTCGCCTTCCGGGCGCACTGGACCGAGGGCCGCGAGCAGGGCGTGCTCACCGAGCACAGCCGGTTCGTCCGGCACGAGGGCGCCTGGGTGTACCTCGACGCCCTCTCGCTCGGCTGACCCCCGGGGGCCCCGACGGGCGAACCCCTACAGGTAGTCGTCCAGCCGGCCGAGGGCGAAGCCCTGCGCGGTGACGTCGTTGACGACCTTGCGGAGCAGGTCCGGCATCGAGGCCTTCCAGAGGTCGGTGCCCCGGAAGTGGGTGAGGATGATGTCGCCCGAGTGGAGCTTGCGGTCGTCGTAGCGCCACTCCATGTGGTCCGGGAAGGCCTCCTCGTTCCACAGCGGCACCGCCTGGACCCCGCAGGACGCCGCCGCGCGCAGCGTGTCGTCGTTGTACTCGCCGTACGGGGGCCGGAACAGCCGGGGGCGGACGCCGATCTGCTTCTCCAGCTGGTCCTGCTGACGGCAGATCTCGTCGCGTTGGGCCTCGTAGCCGAGGACCTTCAGGTTGCGGTGGTTGATGGTGTGGTTGTTGATCTCCACCCCCTGGGCGTGCAGGTCGCGGAAGTAGCCGTAGTTCTCGCGGGCCAGGTAGTCGGAAACGTAGGTGCTGAGCGGGATGCCGAGTTCGTCGGCCATCCGGGAGAACTCCGGGTCCTTCTCGGAGCCGTCGTCGACGGTGAGGAAGACCACCTTCTCGTCGGTCGGCACCCGGTAGACCACCGGCGGCCGCCCCTCCTTGAGCTTCACGCCCTGCGACTGGGCCAGCACCGGCCTGGTCGCCGGGCGTGGCGGCGCCTTCAGCGGCGGGGCCTCCAGGCCCCAGCGGTGCGCGGTCTCCAGGGCCGCCCGGGTTTCCGAATCCCGGCGCGCGACCGCCTCGGTGCCGGCCTCCTCCTCCTTGCGGGCCAGGCCCGGCAGCACCGGCAGCGCCTCGGGCGGGCGGCCGACCCCGTGTTCGACGACGGGCACGGCACCCGGCGCGGGCGGGACGACGGCCGGCCGCGCGGGGTCGGCCGGCCCCGCGCAGCCGGCGGCGACGGCGGAGAGGCAGACGGTGGCCAGCAAACCGGTCCGCACACCCGCCCGAGCACCGGCGCCGCGTCTCTGAATCCCCCTCAAACCCGCATTAATGCGATGATTTGATGATCTGGTCATAGACGCACTGCTCCCCCGCAGCACACCCCCGCCAACCCCCTCATCACCCGTGCGGGGCAACGACGCGCCGGGCTCCTTGCCCTTCCTTTGCCGAACCGGCCGGGCACCCGAGCCGACCGGGCGGCCGTGCGAAACCCGATTGCGGACCGGGCCCGCGACCACCGATCATGCGCCCATGACCGACACCGCGCCCCGCACCGCCCGCCTCTGGTCCGTCGCCACGGCGGACGTCACCGCACCCGAGGCCCTGGCCCTGCTGCGCGAGTACTACTGCGACGTGGCCAACCGCTACTACCGCCTGCACCTCGGCCGCGAAGGCACCCCCGAGGAACTGGAGTCGGGGCTGGCCGGCTCCCCCAGCGACGACCTCGCCGCACCGGACGGCCTCTTCCTGCTAGGCCACTACGACGGCGCGGCCCAGTCCTGCGCCGGGCTGCGCCGGCGCGACGCCGACACCGTCGAGCTGACCCGGGTGTTCGTCCGCCCCGGCCTGCGCGGCACCGGCGGCGGCGCCCGGCTGCTCGCCGCCGTCGACGAGGCCGCCCGCTCGCTCGGCGCCCGGCGGATCGTCCTCGACACCCGCCTCGACCTGGTCGAGGCCCGCGCGCTCTACACCCGCCACGGCTACCGCGAGATCCCCGCCTACAGCAGCGGCCCGTACGCCCAGATCTGGTACGGCAAGGAGCTGGCCGGCTAGAGCACGCCCTAACTCGCCTGCGCCAGGGCGGCCGTCAGCTCCGCCGTCGAGGGCGGGTTGGCGCCGGGGCGGGAGACGGTCAGCGCGGCGGCCGTCACCGCCTGGGTGAGGCAGCCGGCGAGGTCGGCGCCGGCCGCGCGGGCGTGCAGGAAAGCCGCCGTGAAGGAGTCCCCGGCGCCGACGGTGTCGGCGACCGGCACCGGAACGGCTGCGGCCCGCGCGTGCCCGCCCCCGGCGGTGAGCGCGAACGCGCCGTCGGCGCCCAGGGTCACCGCGACCACGGCCGGGCCGAGGGCGAGCCAGCTGCGCGCGACCGCCTCCGCATCCTCACCGGGGTAGAGCCAGGCCAGGTCCTCATCACTCGCCTTGACCACGTCGCTCAGCGCCACGCAGCGCTCGACCCGCCGCACGGCCCGCGCCCGCTCGCCCATCAGCGCGGGGCGCACGTTCGGGTCGTAACTGATCTGCGCCCGGCCGCGCCACCGCTCGACCAGCGCCAGCACCGCCGCCGCGCCCGGGTCGGTGACCGCCCCGATCGAGCCGAGGTGGATCGCGCCCGGCGCTTCGGCGAGTTCGGTCGGCGGCAACGTCCAGCCGATGTCGAAGGTGTAGCGCGCCCGCCCCTGCCCGTCGAGACGCACCACGGCCGAGGGGGTCCGCGCCACCCCGGCGGCCCGGACCACCACCCCCGCCGACTCCAGGTGCGCCCGGATCAGCCGGCCGTTGGCGTCCTCCCCGAGCTGGGTGAGCAGGGTGGCGGGCCGCCCCAACCGGGCCAGGCCGTAGGCGACGTTCGCGGGGCTGCCGCCGGGGTGGACGGTGTCCGGGGCGCCATCCGTGCGGACGATGTCGGCGACGCACTCGCCGATCACCAGAACGTGCGAATCGGGGCTGGTCACGGCGGCTCCTGGCATCCGGTACGCGGGCGTCGTCTCGGCCGCCAGCCTACGGGGTGCACCCGGGCATGAAGGACGGCCGCCGGACCTGGCCAGGTTCTCCGACGGCCGTGGCCTCGTCCGTCAGGGGGCGAAGCACTTCGAACGTTAGCCAGCGCGCGGCGGCCCCGCCATCGCTGTAGGCCGTCCGGGGGATGGACTCGTGTTGACAACCGTCCGGGCGGCGGCGCCTGGCGGGCGCCCCGGTCCGCTAGGGTCCGTGCCCGGTGCGTCGCGCACGTACCGCCGCCCGGCCCCGCTCCTCACCGGGGCTCCCGAAGCCACGAATCCCGCAGCCAGGCCCCCCGAGGCCACGACTCCCGAAGTGCGGTGATCACCCTGTCCAGGCCCCGTGTCGGCCTCGTCCTCCCACTCGTGCTCAGTGCGGTGCTGCTGTCCGCCGGCACCCCGGCCGCCACCGCCGCGGACGGCCTCGGCGACCCGGTCTTCCCCTCACTCGGCAACAGCGGGTACGACGCGCTCGCCTACGACCTGTCGTTCGACTACCGCGCCGATACCCGCACGGTCGACGCGACCGCGGTGATCACCGCCCGGCCGTCCCGCACCCTGGCACACCTGGAGCTGGACGCGCTGGGCCTGACCGTGCGCGCCGTCCGGGTCGACGGGCGCCCGGCGGGGTTCGCCGCCCACGACGAGAAGCTGACCATCACCCCGCCCCGGCCCCTGCACCGCGGCACCACCGCGCGGCTGACCGTCGAGTACACCGCCGACCCGCGCGCCAGGCTCCCGCACACCGGCTGGGTCCCGACCCCGGACGGCTTCGCGGTGGCCGGCCAGCCGGACAGCGCGCACACCGTCTTCCCGTGCAACGACCACCCCAGCGACAAGGCCCGGTTCACCATCGCCGTCACCGCGCCCGACGGCCTGCTGGGCGTCGCCAACGGGGAGTTGACGCAGACCGAACGGCTCGGCGACGGCCGGACCACCCGGCGCTACGCCTCCCGCGAGCCGATGGCCACCGAGCTGGTGCAGGTCTCCGTCGGGAACTACACCGTCCGCGAGCGCACCGGCCCGCACGGCCTGCCGCTGCGCGACGTCGTCCCGACCGCCCGGGCCGCCGACCTCGAACCCGCCCTGGCGCTCACCGCCGACCAGCTGACCTGGGCCGAGCAGCACCTCGGGCCGTTCCCCTTCGAGACCTACGGCCTCCTGCCGGCCGACACCGACGACCCCGCCGCGTTCGGCTTCACCGGCCTGGAGACCCAGACCCTCACCCTCTACAAGCCTGACTTCCTGCGCCAGCCCGAGTCCGCGATCGGCTCGCACCAGATGCACGAGCTGGTGCACTCCTGGTTCGGCGACAGCGTCTCCCCCGCCAGTTGGGCGGACCTGTGGCTCAACGAGGGGCACGCCGACTACTACGCCCTGGTCTACCGCTACGAGCGCGGCTGGCCGGACGCCTGGGGCCACACCACCCTGGTCGACCGGATGCGGGCCCTCTACGGCCTCGGCGACCAGTGGCGGCACGACTCCGGACCGGTCGCCGCTCCCAGCGCCGCCAAGCTCTTCGACAGCCAGCGCTACACCGGCGGCGCGCTGGTGCTGTTCGCACTGCGCGAGCGGGTCGGCGCCGGGACCTTCGACCGGATCGAGCGCACCTTCCTGCGCGGGCACCGGTACGGCACCGCCACCACCCGGGACTACCTGCGCACCGCCTCCGAGGTCTCCGGCCAGGACCTCTCCGGCTTCCTCACCGACTGGCTGTACGGGCTGCGCACCCCGCCGATGCCCGGCCACCCCGACTGGACGGTCACCCCGGTGACCTCGGACCCGGCGGCCGCCGCCCGCGGTGTCCCCACCGAGGCGCCGCACGGCTCCGGGACGCTCTGACCCGCCGTCACCCGGTTGGCCCGGTCCGTGGTCCGCCGCCCCCTGCGTCCCACCCGTACGCCCCTGGCGCGCCGCATCGTGCGCCCGGACGCCCCGTGAGCGCCTCTGGCCGGACGGGACCGACGCGGCCATCGTGGTGCCCACGGCCCGCCCGCCGCCCGGCCGAGTCCCGGCCGGCTCGCGGGCCGTCCAACCTCCCCGCGCCGGCCGGCCGAAAATCCCCGTGCCCGGAAGACAACCCGAAACACCGTCCAGCACGTTCATCAGCTGTGAGTAGGACACCACGATCGCGGCCCAGCAGGCCGCCACGGCTGACAGGGACGGCACGGACACCATGGCGGGGACGGCGGGATGAGGGATGGCACACCGGACTTCGAGGAGTTCGTCTCCGCCTGCGGCCCGAAGATGCTGCGGGTGGCCTGGCTGTTGACCGGCGACCCGCACCAGGCGGAGGATCTGCTGCAGACCGCGCTCGCCAAGATCTGGCCCAAATGGGACCGGATCTCCATCGACCGGCCCGAGGCCTACCTGCGGAAGGTGCTGGTCAACTGCAACGTCTCCTGGTGGCGCCGCCGCTGGACCGGCGAACTGCCGCACGGCGAACTGCCGGAGCCGCCGCCGGCGAGCGCGGACCCGTACGAAGGGGTGGTGCTCGGAGAGGTGGTCGCCCAGGCCGTCCGTGCCCTGCCGCCGCGCCAACGGGCCGTGGTGGTGCTGCGCTTCTTCGAGGACCTCAGCGTCGAGGAGACCGCCGAGGTCCTGGGTTGCAGCACCGGCACGGTCAAGAGCCAGACGCACCGCGCGCTCGCCGCGCTGCGCGGCCGGCTGCCGGCCCGGGAACTGCTGCTGGCGGGGGGACCCCGTGATCGGTACTGACCTGCTGGACCCGGACGACCCAAGGCCGGACGGCGGTGAGGGCGAGGAGCTGCGGATCCTGCTCCACCAGGCCGTACCGGAGCTCGCCACGCCCGAGGACCGGATGGAACGGGTACGCGCCCGCGCCATCGGCACCCGGCGCCGACGGCGGGCCGCCGGGCTCGGGGCCGGACTGACCGCCGGGCTGGTCGCCGCGGCGCTGGCCGCCGCGCCCGCGATCGCGCCCACGCCGGAGCGCGGGGTGGGCGCGGGACTGGGGACGGCTGCGGGACCGGGGGTGACCGGACCGGCCGAAACGGTGCCGGGCGGGGTACCGCCCACTCCGACGATCGGCCCCAGCGCGACACCGACCATGGTGCCGACGCCCGGATCGCAGGTCCGCTTCTCGTCGTACCCGAACCTGGCGCTCGACCTGCCGAGCGGCTGGTACAGCCAGAGCACCTTCAACGGCGACCCCCGGAACGGCATCGGCTACCTGGCCACCGGGCCGATCAGCCCCGCGTCCCCCTGCCGGACGGCGGGCATCGCCTGCCCGTCCGACACGCTGCTGCCCGTCGGCGGCGCCCTCCTCACCCTCCGGCTGGTGGACCAACCGGACCTGGTCGGGAAGTTCACCACCTCATTGGCCGTCACCTCCGACGTCACGCTCGACAAGGAATGCCTCACGCTCGGCGGCACCCGCGAGCTCATCGGCCATCGGGCCGTCGCCCGGACCGGCACGCTGGTGCTGATCCAGCTGACGGCCTGCCTGCGGGAGCCGTCGCACGTGACGATCCAGCAGGTGCAGCAGGTGCTGGACTCGATCCGGACCTCCGAGGGGAGCACTCCCTCCTCGACCACGACCCGCTGAGGACCGTCCGGGCCGGCCTGGCCGACCTGGGTTCAGTGTCAGTGGCTCCTGCTAGCGTCCCGAGCACGATCAGAGAACGGGGGTCCTCTCATGGGTGGCGAGCGGCGACGGGTAGGTGCCGGGGGCTGCGACCGGTGGACGGCGCGGTGGTACGGCGCGGGCGGCGGGGCGGCCCTGCGCGGTGCGGACGCCCGGCCGATCACCGGCGGGCTGATACCCGGGGTCGGGTCGGTCTCCTCGGGTGCCGCCGGGCGGGCGTTCCACCGGTCCTGACGCGGCCGTGACACGGCGGTGGGGGGGGGGGGGGGGGGGGGGGGGGGGGGAAGGGGGGGGGGGGAGGGGGGGGGGGGGGGGGGGGGGGGGGGGGGAGGGGGGGGGTGGGGGGGGGGAAGGAAGGGGGGGGGGGAGGGTAAAGGAAA
>NZ_JBWKER010000014.1:0-4715 GCF_056435345.1 Kitasatospora sp. NPDC043950 | reverse complement strand
AGGACTGGGGGTGTGTTATTTTTTTTCGTTTCACTGGGGGTGGGTTTCCCTCTGTGATAGCCGGTCATGGAGACGGTTGGTGGGGTCCCGGTCCCGCCCCGCCCCCCCACCGAGCGGGTCAATACCGGGCGGGTCAGTACCGGGCGGGTCAGTACCGCAGGACGGCCGCGATGTGGCCGCGGGCGTCGAGTTCGCCGGTGGGGACGAACTGCACCTTGGCGCCGGTGTCGAGGGCGCGCTCCACGATCTCGTCGACCATGTCCTCGCGGACGTCGGGCTCACCGGCCGCCGCCGGGACGAGGTGGTTGTCGGTCACCCGGACGGGCTGCCAGTAGTCCTCCTCCACCGCGACCAGCGCGGCGCGGCCCTCGGCGACGGTCTGCCAGACCTCGTCGATGCCGGCGGCCAGGCCCTTCACGCCCTGGGCCTGGTCGAGGCGCTCGTGCAACTCGGTGACGGCCTTGCTGCCCTGCTCGGCGACCGTGGACCGGACGGCCTCGGCCACCGCGGCGGCGGCGGCGTGGCCGAGGCCGCCGTGCGAGACCTGGGCGGTGGCCCGCTTGGCAGCGGTGCCGACCTCGTCGAGCAGGGAGATCGCGGCGGCCTCGCCGAGCACGTACAGCGGGCGGTTGTCGGCCTCCAGCACGGCGGCCAGCGCGGTGTCGGCCGAACGCAGGAAGCGGCGGGTCTCCTCGTCGCGGAAGGTGCTCGGTACGTCCCCGATCCGCTCCTGGCGCTCGACGTCCCAGTCCGGCCGGACCTGGTCGAGCGGGAAGGCGGCACCCGTGTGCTCGGCCAGGTGCGCCCCGCTGCCGCTGAACAGGGCGACCCGGTCGGCGGCGACGGTCAGCACCCAGTAGGGCGCACCGGCGGTGTAGGCGGAGACCAGGTTGCGGGTCAGGAAGGTTTCGGACAGCACGACCCGGGAGGGCACCGGGCGCGGCAGGGACCACACCTGGTGCTCACCGGGGGCGGCGTAGATCACCAGGCCGTCCTCGGCGTGCACGAGGTCGACCTCGGTGAGCGCGCGGTCCAGCTGCTCGACGACGTCCAGCCGGTCGGCCCGGCTGACCGCCTCGTCGGCGTGCAGCCGGTTCTTCGCCTCGGCGACGAGGTTGCGCAGGCGGACCGGGTCCTGGGTGTTGTCGGGCTCGCTGCGGTGGGTGGGCAGCAGAACGGAGACGGCCGGGTAGCGCCGGGGGCGGCGCAGCTCGGCGAGGACGGCTGGCGTGAGCTCGGCTGCGTGCATCGGGTGCCCTTCGTGTCGCGGTGGGGGGTCCTGGTCGATGAGACCGACGTCGATGAGACCGAAAGTGTGGTGATTCAACCGATTTGCCGGAATCATTCCCGACCCCTCCCCATCCCACCGCCCTCCCACGCCTCCCGCCACCGGAAAAGGCCCGGGGCCCGACAGCCCGTCCGGGGCCCGCGGCGCCAGCGTTCGGCCGACCGGCCGTCACCGGGCTGCGGCTGTGCCGCGGCCCCGGCCGCACGGCCACGGACGAGGGAATCCGCCGCCGTCCTCGTAACCCGCCCGGCGGATCGTCGTTGGACCCGCCATGAAGAAGCGCAGCATGCTCGCCGTCGCCTCGCTCGCCGTGGGTTTCGTGGCCTCGCTCACCGCACCGAGTGCGCACGCCAGTGCCGTCGGGGGGCAGGAGGGAATGTCCGGGTCGCTGACCAGTGCGCCGGACGCGTTGCCGGGGCAGGTCGGGGACGCGGGCGGTGTGGTCGGGGAGGCGACCGGGTACGTGACGGGCTCGGCCGACGGACTGGTCGGGGTCACCCCCGCCTAGCTCGCAGCAGCGCGACAACGTGTCGGTACGACGGTGCTGCGGTGCGGTGTCAGGACAGCGGGGCGCCGAGGTCCTGGGTCCAGTAGGCGCCGGCGGGGCCGGTGGCCAGACCGACGCCGACGTCCTTGAAGCCGCAGTCCAGCATGTTGGTCTGGTGGATGCCGCCGTCCATCCAGTGGGCGACCACCGTGGCGGGGGACGTCGGACCCCGGTCGAGGTTCTCGCCCCACTGGGACCAGCGGTAGCCGACGGCCGTCAGCCGGGCGTCGGTGCGGACGCCGTCCGGGTTGACGTGGTCGAAGAAGCCACGGGCGACCATGTCGTCGGCGTGCTTCTGGGCGGCCGCGTGCAGCCGGGGGTCGATCCGCAGGGGGGCGCAGCCCACCTTGCCGCGTTCGGCGTTGACGAGGTCGACGAGTTGGCGCTCCGGGCTGGGCGGCGGCGGGGCCACCGACCGGGTGGCGGTGGGTGACGGCGTGGCCGTCGGTGTCTCGCTGGGGGTCGGCGTGGGCGTGGCCGACAGGGTGACCGGGGCGGCGGCCGGGGTCGCGGGGGGCAGCGGGGCGGCGGGAGCGGCGGCCGGGGTGGTGGGTTCGGGGGTCGCCTCCCTCGGGGTGTCGGCGGGGTGCGACCAGACCAGGGCGAGGGTGGTGACGGTCACCACCGCCACCGCACCGCTCGCCAGGACGGCCTTGCGCGCGGCGGTCCCGGCCCAGCCCGCGTGGGTGCTCGCGGCGGTCGGGGCGGTGGTGGCGACGGTGGCCGCGGTGTGCTGGAAGTGCAGCAGCGCGGGCGAGCCGAGCGGGATCGGCACCAGGGCGAGGCCGGCCAGCAGTCCTTCGGCGGGGAAGAGGTCGCGGCCGAGGCGGTCGCAGGTGGCGCAGCCGCGGATGTGGCGGGCGATGCGCTTGCGCCACACGGAGTTGGGGGTGCCGTCGAAACCGGTGGTGACGTCGGCGAGTTCGGGGCAGCGGGGGTAGGCGCCGAGGGCGCGGACGACGATCCGGCCGGCTTCGAGCTGCTTCTTCATCCGCTGCACGCGGACGGCGGTGTGCTGCGGGGTCAGGTCGAGGGCTTCGGCCAGTTCGGTGCGGGTGAGTTCGCCGCTGGCCTCCAGCCACCAGAGGGCGAGGAGTTCGCGATCGTCGGGGTCGAGCCAGCGGGTGGCCTCGGCGACTTCCCGGCGCTGGCCGGAGAGGCCGAGGCGCAGGACGGTGAGGTCGGTGAAGTCGGCCCTGGGGTCGGCGAGTTCCCAGGTCTCGTCGAGGCCCCCGACGGTGGGCTGCTGCTGGCCGGCGGCGTGGCGACGACGGATCTGGTTCATCGTGATGGCGACCAGCCAGGAGCGGAAGGACTCCGGCTCGCGCAGCCCGTCCAGGCCGTCCAGGGCGCGGATCATGGTCTCCTGGGCGACGTCGTCGACATCGGCGTGACCGTCCAGGGCGCGCCCGGCGACGTTGTAGACGAGCGGCAGCCAGGCGGCGACCAGCGCCTCCTGGGCCTGCCGGTCGCCCGCCTGGGCCGCGCGTACCAGGGTGGTCCCGGTCCTGTTCTGCACGTCAGCGTTCATGGTCCGCACTCCGTCTTGCCGTGTTCCGTTCGCCGCTGCCTCCTCGGAGACCTGTGGTGAGTGATCAGATAACAACAATTTGCGCGGAATCGGAAAACGGACCCTGCCGGAGGGCCGGTCAGGCCGGGGCGGCGAAGACCTGGGTCCACCAGGGGCCGCCGGAACCGGTCCGCACACCGACCCCGAGCTGCTTGAACGCGCAGTTCAGGATGTTCGCACGGTGACCGGGGCTGTTCATCCAGGAATCCATCACCGCGGCCGGGTCCTTCTGGCCGCGGGCGATGTTCTCGCCCCAGGTGCTCCAGCGGTAGCCGGTCACCTCGATGCGGTGGTCGGCGTGGTCGCCGTCGGGGCTGGCGTGGTCGAAGTAGTTGCGGTCCGCCATGTCGTCGCTGTGCGACTGGGCGGCGCCGGCCAGCCGGGGCTCGGCGCTGACCGGGCCGCAGCCGGCCTTGGCGCGTTCGACGTTGACCAGGTCGACGACCTGCTGGGCGGAGGAGGGAGCGGCGCCGCCGCCGACCGGGGTGGGCGCCGAGGCGCTCGTGGGGGCGGGGGCACCGGTGCGCTGCGCGGCGGCCGGGGTGCCGGCGGACTTGGCGGGAGCAGGAGGGGTCACGGGCGTGCTCGGGCTCGGCCTCCCGGTGGCCGTCCGGGTCGGCGTCGCGGTCGCCGGGGCCGTCGGGGACGCCGGAGCGGCGGGGGTGGTCGCGGCGGCACTGGTCGGGGCCGGTGCCGCGTCGGTGGCGGCCGGGGTGACCGGCGGCGCGGCGACGTCGGGGCCCGCTCCCCCGGCGCCGGGGACCTGGATGCCGTCGTGGGTGCCGGCCTCGGCTGCTATCAGGGCGGCGTCCGCCGCCAACGCCTGACCGGTGGCGTCCCGGTCGGCCTGCTTGCCGCCGTAGGCCGCGTAGCCGGCGCCGACCAGGGCGGCGAGCAGTCCGGTGCCGGCCACGGCGGCGGCGACGGCGGCGACCGGGCCGACCGGACCGCGCCGTCGGGCCCGGCGGCCCCGGCCTCCGGGGCGTTCCGTGTGCCGCTGGGCGGCCCGGCGCGCGGCGCGGCCACCGGGTCGGCCGGAGGCTCCGCTCCGCGCACCGCTCTCGGCACCGTTCGCCGGGAGGATGGTCGTCCTGTCGTCGCTGTTCACGTGCCCACGCTTTCTGTCCGGGTCGGCGGGTCGGGTGCCGACACCTGGGAGACCGCCCGACGACGCGCCGATAACAGAAAGTCCGAACGAATGTCCGGCGGCAGGGTCGCGGGGGGGGGGGGGGGGGGGGGGGGGGGGGGGGGGGGGGGGGGGGGGGGGGGGGGGGGGGGGGGGGGGGGGGGGGGGGGGGGGGGGGGGGGGG
>NZ_JBWKER010000013.1:138595-159299 GCF_056435345.1 Kitasatospora sp. NPDC043950 | reverse complement strand
GGCGGGAAGCGGGAGGAGAGGGGTGGGAGGACAACGTGGGAGGGTTCGGGGGGGGCCCGGCCCCCTCGGCGATCCGGGGGGGGGGGGGGGGCCGTTCCCCGGGGCCCGCCCCCCCACCGGCTGCTCAGCCGCGGACGGCCGCCGCCTCGCGCAGCAGGCCCGCCACGATGCCGACGCCGTCGCGGGTCAGCACCGACTCGGGGTGGAACTGGAGGCCGGCGAAGCCGGGCCCGCGCAGCGCGTGGACGTCCCCGGTGGCGGCGTCCCGGGCGACCTCGACGCCCCGCGCGGCGAGCCGGGCCGCGTCGGCGTCCGAGCAGCGCGCGGTGAACGTGTTGTAGAAGCCGACGGTGTGCTTGGTGCCGAACAGATCGATGCTCTCCTGCGCGCCCTGGTACGGGACGTCCTTGCGGCCCAGCGCCAGCCCGAGCTCGCCGCAGAGCAGTTGGTGGCTGAGGCAGACCGCGAGCAGCGGCGCGGTGCGGGCTCCGGACCGGACGGCTGCCAGGGCGTCCGCGACGACCGGCCGCAGCAGGGCCATCTTGGGGTCGTCGGTGAGCGCCGGGTCGCCGGGCCCGGGGCCCAGCACCAGCGGCCCGCGGTGCGCCGCCAGCAGGGCGGGCAGCCCGGGCGCGTCGTAGCGGACGACGCTGACCTGGTGGCCGATCGAGGTGAGCAGGTGGGCGAGCATCGAGGTGAAGGTGTCCTCGCCGTCGACCACCAGGGTCGGCGCGGGCTCGGTGACCACGGTCGGTGTCTGCATCCGCAGCCAGAACGGGGCGAGGTCGGCCCGCCGGGCGTCCAGGGCGGCCTGGACGCGGTGGTCGTCGGCCAGCCGGGGGCCGGTGGGGCCGGGCAGCCGGGCGGGCGCGGGCCGGGCGCCGATCGCGGTGAGCACCCCGGCGGCCTTGGCGTGGGTCTCGGCGACCTCGGACTCGGGGACGGAGTGGCGGACCAGCGTGGCGCCGACCCGGACGACCAGGCGGCCGGTGGCCGGGTCGATGTCGGCGGTGCGGATGCAGATGGGCGAGTCCAGCAGCTGCCCGCCGCTGGCGGAGCGGCCGATCAGGGCGAGCGCGCCGGAGTAGTAGCCGCGCCCGCCGGGCTCGTACCGCTTGATGACCCGGGTGGCGTTCTGGACCGGGCTGCCGGTGACGGTGGCGGCGAACATCGTCTCGCGGAGCACCTCGCGGACGTCCAGCGAGGTGCGTCCGCGCAGCTCGTACTCGGTGTGGGCGAGATGGGACATCTCCTTGAGCCGGGGCCCGAGCACCTGGCCGCCGAGGTCGCCGACCGTGCACATCATCTTGAGCTCTTCGTCGACGACCATCGTCAGTTCCTCCAGTTCCTTGGGGTCGTGGAGGAACCGGAGCAGCGAGTCGATGTCCGAGCCGCCGGTCGGATAGCGGTAGGTGCCGGAGATCGGGTTCATCACGACGGTGCCGCCGCTCTGGCGGACGTGCACCTCGGGGGAGGCGCCGACCAGGACGCGTTCTCCGGTGTGCACCAGGAAGGTCCAGTAGGCGCCGCGCTCCTGCTCCAGCAGCCGCCGGAACAGGGTGAGCGCGAGTGCGGGCGAGAAGTTCTCCAGGGTGGCGCCGAAGTCGCGCCGGATCACGAAGTTGGCGCCCTCGCCGTTGCCGATCTCCTCCTCGATCACCCGGCGGACGATCGCGGCGTACGCCTCGTCGTCGATGTCGAACGAGCCGCCGGTGAGCGAGACCGGCGACTGCGGCAGGGCGGCGGTGAGTTCGGCCAGCGGCAGGGTGTGCTGTTCGGCCACCGAGAGGGCCTGCAGCGGGGTCCCGTCGTCGTGCGCCTCGAAGCCGCGCTCGCGGATCTGCCGGTACGGGACGAGCGCGAGCAGGTCGTGCACGGGGCCGTCGGCCGGGACGCCGGTGCGGACCGGCAGGTCGGCGAGGTTCCGGTAGCTGTCGACGGTGCCCATCAGCACCTCGACGGTGTCCGGGGCGAGCCGGGGGGTGCGGCGGTGCAGCAGGGCGAACGCGGGCGCGTCGGGAGCGGTGAGGCGGGCGAGCAGGTCGGCGGTGGCGGTCACGGAGCGGCTTCCTTCCGGGGGACTGGTGAGGTGCGGTGCTGGGATCCGCTCCCGGAGGGCCGTCTGCGCATACGCCGACGGCCGCCCCGAGGGGCGGCCGTCGTGTTCGTCTAGGAACGCGCGATCGGTGGGCCACCCTTGGGGGAGGCCCACCACCAGGAGTGGGTGTGGGGCGCGTGCATGGTTCGAGCGTAGCGGATCGTGCGGGGAGGGTGAGCCCGGTCACGTGTTTGTCCGAGTTATGTCTCACCCCTCGGGCAATGGTCACGAATCGCTCGGGTCACCCCGTAGCCTTGGTGGTGTGACCGTGACGACTGAGACATCGAGGACTGGCCACTCCTGGCAGTCCCTGCCCGCGGCGCAGCAGCCTGAATGGCCGGACCAAGAGGCTCTGCGCAAGACCCTTGCCGAGCTCGCCTCCTATCCGCCGCTCGTGTTCGCCGGCGAGTGCGACCAGCTGCGCGCCCGGCTCGGCGCCGTGGCGCGCGGGGAGGCCTTCCTGCTGCAGGGCGGTGACTGTGCCGAGGCCTTCGACGGCGTCTCGGCGGAGCACATCCGCAACAAGCTGAAGACCCTGCTGCAGATGGCCGCCGTGCTGACGTACGCGGCCTCGGTGCCGGTCGTGAAGGTGGGCCGGATCGCCGGCCAGTACTCCAAGCCGCGCTCCAAGTCGACCGAGACCCGCGACGGCGTGACGCTGCCGGTCTACCGCGGCGACTCGGTGAACGGCTTCGAGTTCACCCCCGAGTCCCGCATCCCGGACCCGGAGCGCCTCAAGCGGATGTACAACGCGTCCGCCGCGACGCTGAACCTGGTGCGCGCGTTCACCACCGGTGGCTACGCGGACCTGCGCCAGGTGCACGCCTGGAACCAGGACTTCGTGCGCAACTCGCCGGCCGGCCAGCGCTACGAGCAGCTCGCCCGGGAGATCGACAACGCCCTGGCGTTCATGAACGCCTGCGGTGTGGCGCCGGAGGAGTTCAAGACCGTCGAGTTCTTCTCCTCGCACGAGGCGCTGATCCTCGACTACGAGACCGCGCTGACCCGCGTGGACTCGCGCACCGGCGAGCTGTACGACGTCTCCGGCCACATGGTGTGGATCGGCGAGCGCACCCGCCAGCTGGACCACGCGCACATCGAGTTCGCCTCGAAGGTCCGCAACCCGATCGGCGTCAAGCTCGGCCCGACCACCTCGGTCGACGAGGCGCTGACCCTGATCGAGAAGCTGGACCCGGAGCGCGAGCCCGGCCGCCTCACCTTCATCACCCGGATGGGTGCGGGCAAGGTCCGCGACCACCTGCCCACCCTGGTGGAGAAGGTCACCGCGTCCGGCGCCCAGCCGGTGTGGATCTGCGACCCGATGCACGGCAACACCTTCGAGGCCTCCAGCGGCCACAAGACCCGCAGCTTCGACGACGTGCTCGACGAGGTCAAGGGCTTCTTCGAGGTGCACCGCGCGCTGGGCACCCACCCGGGTGGCATCCACGTGGAGCTGACCGGCGACGACGTGACCGAGTGCGTCGGCGGTGGCGACGAGGTGCTGGTCGACGACCTGCACCAGCGCTACGAGACGGCCTGCGACCCGCGGCTCAACCGCAGCCAGTCGCTGGACCTGGCGTTCCTGGTGGCGGAGATGTACCGCGGCCAGTGAGCTGCCACGGGTGAGCCGCCGCCGGCGGGTCACCGGTGAACGAATGTGACGAAAGCCCCTCCGGATTCGGGGTCCCCGAGCCCGGAGGGGCTTTTTCGTGCCCGGATCGCCGGGTAAGGTGAGGCTTAGTGAAGTAAGGCAAGCCTTAGTCAAGATCGTTCCGCCGGTCGGCGCCGCACCACCCTGGAGAGTCCGCGATGTACGTGTGCATGTGCCATGCGGTCACCGAGGACCAGGTGAAGAAGGCGATCGACGCCGGGGCCGGCACCCCGCGCCAGATCGCCCGGGGCTGCAAGGCCGGCACCGACTGCGGATCCTGCGTCCGCCGGATCCAGGCCCTGCTCGGCGAGCACGGCGCCCGGCCCTGCCCGACCGCCCGCCTCGCCGCGAAGCTCGGCCTGGCCGACCCGCAGGACCAGGCCGCGTCCGCGCCGGCGGCCACCGTGACTCAGGCCGCCCCGACCCCGGTCGCCCCGCTGCGCGCGGCCTGAGGGCTCAGGAGTCCGGCTGCTCGATCACCTGGGCGAGGTAGAGGGCTTCGCCGAGCTTCTCCAGGAGCTCCAGCTGGGTGTCGAGGTAGTCGATGTGGTGCTCCTCGTCGGCCAGGATGTCCTCGAAGATGTTCGCCGAGGTGACGTCGTTCTTGGCGCGCATCACCACGATCCCGCGCTTCAGCCGGTCGATCGCCTCGACCTCGATCTGGCGGTCCGCCTCGAACATCTCCTTGACCGTCTGGCCGATCCGGACGTGGAACAGCCGCTGGTAGTTCGGCAGCCCGTCCAGGAAGAGGATCCGGTCGGTGAGAGTCTCGGCGTGCTTCATCTCGTCGAAGGACTCGTGCCGGGTGTACTTGGCGAGCTTCGTCCAGCCGAAGTTCTCCTGCATCTTGGCGTGCAGGAAGTACTGGTTGATCGCGGTGAGCTCCGCGGTGAGCTGCTCGTTGAGGAACTCGATGACCTCTGGGTCGCCCTGCATGGCTGGTGCCTCCCTGCGCTACGGCCTGTTGTGACTCCTGCGCTGCGCATCCTGGCATCGAAATGGGAGAAAATTCCAGTAAGTTCACACTCACTAGGACATGTTTTGGAATATCCGATTTGAGCCGATACGGGCCCGATCACCGGTTCTTGGGGGCGGGGCGTGTGGTCGCGCGAAGGGGCGCGCACGGCGCGTCGGCCGCCGTCTGTCACCATGGAGTCATGGGTCAGTCCGAACAAGAACCGCTTCCGCCGTCTGACCCGAGGCTCCCCCCGGGGCAGCGCGTGCAGCGCGGCTGGCCCGCCCTGCACTACGGGCCCGTACCCCGCTTCAAGCCGCTGACCTGGGACCTCCAGGTGTTCGGCGCCACCGCCTCGGCGGAGAAGCACAGCTGGGACTTCGAGGCCTTCCACGCCCTGCCGCGCACCACCGTCGTCGCCGACCTGCACTGCGTCACCAAGTTCACGCTGCTCGGCAACGAGTGGTCGGGCGTGCCGGCCGCCGCCCTCCTCGACCTGGAGCCCCCCGCGCCCGGCGTCACCCACGTGATGGTCTGGGCCGAGTACGGCTACAGCGCCAACCTGCGGCTGGCCGACTTCGCCGACCCGCGGACGATCTTCGCCACCCACCGCAACGGCGAGCCGCTGACCGCCGAGCACGGTTTCCCCGTCCGGCTGATCGTCCCCGGGCTGTACGCCTGGAAGGGCCCCAAGTGGGTCCGCGCGGTGGAGTACATGCGGGCCGACCGCCGGGGCTTCTGGGAGGAGCGCGGCTACCACAACCTCGCCGACCCGTGGCGCGAGCAGCGCTACTCCCACCAGGAGGAGCCGGGCGACGGCCCGCTGCGCTGAGGGTGGGCCGACGTTCGGAGGAATCCCCTTAGAAGAAGGGGAAGTTGACCGTCACCGCGGTGTGCTGCGGGCGCCGCTCGCCGGCCGCCGGGGACTGACTGGACACCTTGCCGGTGCCGAACAGGTTGACCCCGCTGGTCTGCATCGTGAAGCCGGCCGCCTGGAGCGCCTTCGCCGCGTCGTCCTTGCTCATCCCGGTGACGTCCGGGACGGGCACCATGCCCTTGCTGACCACCAGCGAGACCGCGGTGTTCTCCTGGAGCAGCTGCCCGGCCGCCGGCGAACTGCTGATCACCACGCCCTCCGGCACGGTGTCGTCGTACGTCCCGGTCACGCCGCCCCTGGTCAGCTGGGCCGCGGTCAGCGCGTCGGCGGCCTGGTCGGCGGTCTTCCCAGCCAGGTCCGGCACCGCGATCCGCTTGGGGCCCCTGGAGACGGTCACCGTCACGGTGTCGCTCTTGCGGGTCCGCGCGCCCACTCCGGGGTCGGTGGCGATCACCTGCCCGGCCGGGACGCTCTCGCTGAACACCTCGACGAAGCGGCCGTGCATGCCGTCCTTGTCCAGGATCCGCTGCGCCTCGGCCCGGTCCTTGCCGAGCACGCCGGGCACCGGCCCGTACAGCCCCTCGGACAGCCCGTACGTCGCACCGCCGACCGCCAGCACCAGGGCGGTCAGCGCGGCGACCCAGATCAGCGGCTTGCGGGGGAGGCGGCGCAGCAGGCCGGGCCGGCGCCCGCGCACCGGGGTCGGCTCGTCGTACGGGCGCGGCTCGACCAGCAGCTGGTCCAGCAGCTCCGCCGGCACGTCCAGCACGCTGGTGGGCTCCGGCGCCCCGGCGTCGACGGGCCCCGCCGGCTGCTGGATCACCGAGGTCGGCTCGCTGGTCGGGTAGCGCGGGCTGGGCCGGGTGGAGGCCGGCGGCTCGGCGTCCAGCTCGGCCGGGGTGAGCGTGCGGCGGATCCGCTGGAGGGCGGCGAGCAGTTCGACCGCGTCGTACGGGCGGGCCTCGGCCGTCCGGGCGCAGGCGCCGGCCACTATGGCGTCCAGCCCGGGGCCGACGGCCGGGGCGATCAGCGAGGGGGCGGGGACGTCCTCGTGCAGGTGCTTGTACATCACCTGGACGGGGTTGTCGCCGGTGTGCGGGCGGCGGCCGGTGAGCATCTCGTAGAGCAGGATGCCGGCCGCGTAGACGTCGACCCGCTGGTCGGTGGGGGCGTCCGGGAGGATCTGCTCGGGGGCCAGGTAGGAGACGGTGCCGAGGACCGTGCCGCCGGTCGCGGTGCTGGTCGAGGTGGGCGCGCCGTCGGCGGTGCCGAGGACCCGGACCAGGCCGAAGTCGGCGACCTTGACCAGCCCGTCCTCGGTGATCAGCACGTTCTCCGGCTTGACGTCCCGGTGCACCAGCCCGGCCCGGTGGGCGGCGCCGAGGGCGGCCAGCACCGGCTCCAGCACGTCCAGCGCGGCCCGCACGGACAGCGCGCCGCGGTCGCGCAGCAGGTCCCGCAGGGTGCGGCCGGGCACGTACTCCATGGCGAGGAAGACGTTGGCGCCGTCCGCGCCCTGGTCGAAGACGTTCACCACGTTCGGGTGGGAGAGCCGGGCGACGGCCTTGGCCTCGCGGATGAACCGGGCGGTGAAGCCGTCGTCCCCGGCCAGCGCGGGGTGCATCACCTTGAGGGCGACGACCCGGTCCAGCCGGGTGTCGGTGCCCTTGTAGACGGTGGACATCCCGCCGGTCGCGATGCGCTGCTCGACCCGGTACCGGCCGTCGAGCAGGGTACCGATCAGGGGGTCGTGCAGTGCCATGTCCACCCGGAGAGTCTAGGGCCGCAGGCGGCAGCCGGACCCGGAGGACATCGCCTCCGGGCCCGGCTGTGCCCGGTTTGTGACACGGCACACGCGGGCGGGTGCCGTGCGCCAGGGCGTCAGAACGCCGGGTGCTCGCGGGTGTCCAGCTCCGCCCGGCCGGCCATCGCCGAGGAGGCCTCGGCGTGGAACCGGCGCGGGATGCGGCCGGCCCGGTGGGCGAACCGGCCCGCCTCGGCGGCGTGCCGCATCGCCTCGGCCATCAGCACCGGGTCCTGCGCCCTGGTCACCGCGGAGGCGAGCATCACCGCCGCGCAGCCCAGCTCCATCGCCAGCGCGACGTCCGAGGCGGTGCCGGCGCCCGCGTCCAGGATCACCGGGACGCCCGCGTCCTCCACGATCAGCTGGAAGTTGTGCGGGTTGCGGATGCCCAGGCCGGAGCCGATCGGCGAGCCCAGCGGCATGATCGCCGCGCAGCCGACGTCCTCCAGCTTGCGTGCCAGCACCGGGTCGTCGTTGGTGTACGGCAGCACCGTGAAGCCGTCGTCGACCAGGGTCTCGGCGGCGTCCAGCAGCTCGATCGGGTCCGGCAGGAGGGTCCGCTCGTCGGCGATCACCTCCAGCTTCACCCAGTCGGTGCCGAGCGCCTCGCGGGCCAGCCGGGCGGTCAGCACGGCCTCCCCGGCGGTGAAGCAGCCCGCCGTGTTGGGCAGCACCCGGATGCCGTTGCGGGTCAGCACGTCCAGGACGGAGCCCTGGGTGCCGGCGTCGACCCGGCGCATCGCCACGGTGGTCAGCTCGGTGCCGGAGGCCAGCAGCGCCCGTTCCAGGATCTCCAGGCTGGGTGCGCCGCCGGTGCCCATGATCAGCCGGGAGCCGAAGGACTCCCCGGCGATGGTCAGCAGGTCGTCAGCCATGTCAGCCTCCCTGGACGGCGGTGAGGATCTCGATCCGGTCGCCCGCCGACAGTTCCGTGGCCGGCCACGAACTGCGCGGCACCACGGCCTCGTTGAGGGCGGCGGCGACGCCGCTGTGGGCGGCGCTGAGGGTGGCCACCACCTCCGCGAGGGTGGTCGTGGCGGACACCCGGCGGGGCTCGCCGTTGACGGTCAGCCCGATCTCGGCCGGTGTGGTCTGGGGTGGTGTGGTCTGGGGTGGTGCGATCTCGGTCATGCGGAGGCCTTCGTGGTGGAGCGGTCGGGGGAGAACCGGGTGGGCGTGAACGGCTTTGCAAGCTCGGGGAGTTCGCCGGTCGCCAGGTACTCGGCGAGCAGGTCGGCGGTCACCGGGGTGAGCAGCACGCCGTTGCGGTAGTGGCCGGTGGCGGCGACCAGCCCGGGCAGCGCGGTCGGGCCCAGCAGCGGGGCGTTGTCCGGCGAACCGGGACGCAGCCCGGCCGAGGTCTCCAGCAGCGGGAGTTCGGTGATGCCCGGCACCAACTCGTGGGCGTCGCGCAGCAGTTCGTACACCCCGCCGGCGGTGACCGTGGTGTCGTAGCCCTGCTCCTCGGTGGTCGCGCCGATCACCAGCTCGCCGTTCTCCCGGGGCACCAGGTACAGGTGCTGTCCGCGCACCACCGCGCGGACGTTGCGGGACAGGAACGGCCGGTACGCCTCGGGGATCCGCAGCCGCAGGATCTGCCCCTTCACCGGGCGGACGGCCGGCAGCACGCCCTCCGGCAGCCCGGGCAGCCGGTGGCTGTGCGGGCCGGCCGCGAGCACCACCTGGTCGGCCCTCGGTGTCTCGCCGGTGCCGAGCCGGGCGCCGACCGCGCGGCCGTCCTCGACCAGCAGCCCGACGGCCTCGGCCCGGTGGAGCACGACCCCGGCGAGCTCGCAGGCGGCCACCAGGGCGGTCAGCAGCCGGCGGGGATCCACCTGGTGGTCGTCCGCGACGTGCAGGCCGCCGCGCACGCCGGGGGCGAGCATCGGCTCCAGCCTGCGGGCCTCCCGGCCGGTCAGCCAGGCCGAGTCCAGGCCGAGCCGCTGGTGGAAGGCGTGCAGCTCGCGCAGTTCCTCGCGGTCGTCGGAGTCCAGCGCGACGGCGATCGTGCCGCACCGGCGGTACCCGGTGTCCAGGCCGCCGCTCGCCTCGGTGAGCTCGGCGGCGAAGTCCCCGTACCGCTGGTTGGAGGCCATGCCGAGGCGCAGCAGCGGCTCCTCGCCGTACTGCAGCTCGGTGACCGGGGCGAGCATCCCGGCCGCGACCCCGGCCGCCCCGCCGCCGGGGGAGGGGTCGACCACGACGATGTTCCCCAGCCCGCGCTGCGCGGCGCGCCAGGCGACGGCGAGGCCGATGACGCCCCCGCCGATCACCAACACGTCGGCGTGGGTTTCCTCGGGCAAGCGTGACAAGGCTGCTCTTCTCCCTTCGCCGGAATGACCCGGATCAGGTTCGGACGGTCGCGGGCCGTGCCAGCCCGCCTCTCAGCCCGGTACGCCGGGCTCCCGTGATGGTGCCCCCACCATAACGCCGGGGGCGGGCCCGGCCGAAGGCCCGTACGCGGGGTGGACGGGCCGGTGGCCCCGGCAGGGCGCTGAGTACAGTGACGGGCGTGGCAGAGCTGAACGGAACGGATCAGGTGGTCGTCGTCGGGGCCGGGCTGGCCGGGGCGCAGTGCGCCCTGAAGCTGCGGCAGGGCGGCTGGCGGGGGCGGATCACGCTGGTCGGGGAGGAGCCGCACGCGCCGTACGACCGGCCGCCGCTCTCCAAGGACGTGCTGCTCGGCAAGGCCGACGCCACCACCCTGGACATCGACTACCCGCACCTGGGCATCGAGCTGCTCACCGGCCGCCGCGCGACCGGCCTCGCCCCCGGCGTGCTGCACACCGACGCCGGCGACCTGCCGTACGACGCCCTGGTGATCGCCACCGGCGCCACCCCGCGCGCCCTGCCCGGCGCCGAGCGCGCGCACCTGCTGCACACCCTGGACGACGCGCTGGCGCTGCGTGCCCTGCTGCGGCCCGGCCTGCGGCTGGTGCTGGTCGGCGCGGGCTGGATCGGCGCCGAGGTGTCCACCGCCGCCCGCGCGGCCGGCTGCGAGGTGACGGTGGTCGAGGCGGGCCCGGCGCCCGTCCCCGGCGCGCTGCCGGCCGAGGTCGGTTCGGCGATGGCCGCCTGGTACGCCGAGGCCGGTGTCGACCTGCGCTGCGGGGTCGGCGTGGCCGCCGTCGAGGAGGGCGCGGTGCTGCTGGCGGACGGCTCGCACCTGCCCGCCGACGAGGTCGTGGTCGGCGTCGGCGCCCGGCCCGCGACGGGCTGGCTGGCCGGTTCCGGCGTCGAGCTGGACGGCACCGGCGCCGTCCTGGTGGACGGGCGGCTGCGCACCGGCCTGCCCGGCGTCTTCGCGGCCGGGGACTGCGTCAGCTACCCGTCCGCCCGCTCCGGCGCCCGGCTGGCCGTCCAGCACTGGGACCACGCGTTGCAGTCCGGCGAGGCCGTGGCGGCCGCCGTCCTCGGCGCGGACGCGCCGCCGTACGACCCGGTGCCGTACTTCTGGTCGGAGCAGTTCGGGCGGATGGTCCAGTACGCCGGGCGGCACGCCGAGGGCGACGAACTGCTGTGGCGCGGCGGCCCGCAGGACGCCTCCTGGACGGCGCTCTGGCTGCGCGACGGGGTGCCGAGCGCGCTGCTGGCCGTCGACCGGCCGCGCGACCTCACCCAGGGCCGCCGGCTGATCGAGCGCGGCACCGCGCTGGACCGGGCCCGCGCGGCGGACCCCTCGGTGCCGCTGAAGTCGGCGGTCGCGGGGTAGCAGCTGGTGCGCGGGGGGCTGTGGAGGTGGCAGTCTGGTGGCGTGAGTGAGATTGAAAGCAAGATCGAAGCCCTGGTTTCCGAGTGGATGTACCTGCCCGACATCTCGGAGCAGTGGGGGGTGCGCGTCACCGAGGTGCGCGACCTGGTCCGCAGCGGCGGGCTGATCGCCGTCCGGCGGGGCCCCAACAAGTCGCTGCAGGTCCCTGCGGCGTTCATCGACGGCCAGGGGCTGGTCAAGCACCTGTCCGGCACCCTGACCGTGCTGCGCGACTGCGGGTACAACGACGTGGAGATCCTGGAGTGGCTCTTCACCGAGGACCCGTCGCTGCCCGGCAGCCCGATCCAGGCGCTGCAGGAGAACCGCGGCACCGAGGTCAAGCGGCGCGCCCAGGCGATGCTGATCTGATGGCGGCGGACGCACCGCGCCGGCGGCTGGCCGACGCCCGGCTGTACCTGTGCACCGACGCCCGCCGGGAGCAGGGCGACCTCGCCCAGTTCCTGGACGCGGCGCTGGCGGGCGGGGTGGACATCGTCCAGCTCCGGGACAAGGGCCTGGAGGCCAAGCAGGAGCTGGCGGCTCTGGAGGTCTTCGCGGACGCCTGCCGCCGCCACGGCAAGCTGCTGGCCGTCAACGACCGCGCCGACGTCGCGCACGCGGCCCGGCCGGACGTGCTGCACCTCGGGCAGGACGACCTGCCGGTGCCGGCCGCCCGGGCGATCCTCGGCGACGAGGTGCTGATCGGCCGGTCCTGCCACGCCGAGTCCGAGGTGGACGCGGCGCTCGCCGAGCCCGGCGTGGACTACTTCTGCACGGGCCCGGTCTGGCCGACCCCGACCAAGCCGGGCCGCCCGGCGCCGGGCCTCGGCCTGGTCTCGTACGCGGCGAAGCAGAGCACCGACCGGCCGTGGTTCGCCATCGGCGGCATCGACCTCGGAAACCTCGACGAGGTGCTGGCCGCCGGCGCCCGCCGGATCGTCGTGGTCCGTGCCATCACGGCCGCCGACGACCCGCAGGCCGCCGCCGCCGAGCTCGCCCGGCGGGTGCGCTCGGCCTGACGGCCCCGGGGGCCGTCACCGTTCCCCGTACCTGCGGATCCCCCTGCGTGCGGATCTCAGTACTTGCGGACGGTGGCGGCCTCGGCCAGGGCCAGCAGCACCGTGCGGGCCTGCTCGTCGGCCAGCGGCGCCGCCTCCAGCGCGGCCAGGGACTGCCGCATCAGCTCGTCGATCCGGCGCTCCACCCGCTCGGGCGCGCCGCTGCGGGCCACCAGGTCGCGCAGCCCGGCGACCTCCTCGGGCACCAGGTCCGGCGCGCCGAGCCGCTCGTCCAGGTGCCGGGCGTCGGCGGCCGGCAGGCCCCGCATCGCGTGCGCCACCAGCAGGGTGCGCTTGCCCTCGCGCAGGTCGTCCCCGGCCGGCTTGCCGGTGACCGCCGGATCACCGAAGACGCCGAGCAGGTCGTCCCGCAGCTGGAAGGCCTCGCCCAGCGGCAGCCCGAACGCCCCCAGCGCCGCCACCAGCTCCGGGCCGGCCCCGGCCAGCAGCGCGCCGACCTGGAGGGGCCGCTCGATCGTGTACTTCGCCGACTTGTAGTGCAGCACCGTCTGCGCCCGGTCGAGCGCGCCCTCGTCGGCGGAGTCGCCGGCCACCGGCTCCAGGACGTCCAGGTACTGGCCGACCATGACCTCGGTGCGCATCAGGTCGAACACCGGCTTGGCGGCCAGCACGGCGGCCGGCTCCAGGCCCGAGCGCAGGAACAGCTCGTCGCACCAGATCAGCAGCAGGTCGCCGAGCAGCACCGCCGCCGAGGCGCCGTACTGCTCGCGGTCGCCGCGCCAGCCGTTCGCCCGGTGCAGCGCCTCGAAGCGGCGGTGGATCGAGGGCAGGCCGCGGCGGGTGTCGCTGCGGTCCATCAGGTCGTCGTGCACCAGAGCGCTCGCCTGGAGCAGTTCCAGCGCGGCCGCCGCGTTCGCGATGCCCTCGCCGCCGGCCGGGCCGCCGGCACTGCGCCAGCCCCAGTAGCAGAAGGCCGGGCGCAGCCGCTTGCCGCCGTCCAGCAGGAAGTCGCGCAGGGCGTCGGCGGCGGGCACGAGCTGCGGGGAGATCTTGTCCAACAGGGCGGACTGGCCGTCCATGAACGCGGCGAGGGCGGCGTTGACGCACGCGCGGACGTCCTCCACGTCTATGGGGTTGGCCGGCCGGTTGCTGGACGAGGTCACGATGAGGCTCCGCTGGTTCGCTGGGGTGCAGCAAGCGTAGCGGGGTAGCCGGGAACGAATGTGCGAGCGGGCGTGCGCGCGGGCGTGCGGGCACACCCGGCGCGGGCCCCGAACGCCGGTCGGAATTCGACGGACCACCGGACGGAGTATCGTCCACCGCTTGTCTCAATCCGTGGTACCGAGTTGTCCGGCCCCTTCGAACGCCGGATAACCTGCCAGCATGGCACTCGGCATCGCTTCCACCAGACCGGACCGCGCACTGACGGTCCGCGAACTCCTGGCAGCCGGAAAGCGGTCCTTCTCCTTCGAGTTCATGCCCCCGCGCACCGAGGTCGGCGAGCAGAGACTCTGGGACGCCATCCGTCGGCTCGAACCGCTGGACCCCAACTTCGTCTGCATGACGTACGGCGCCGGCGGCTCCTCGCGCGAGCGCACCGTCAACATGGTCGGCCGGATCGCCACCGAGACCACGCTGACCCCGGTCGCCCACCTGACCGCCGTCGACCACTCGATCGCCGAACTGCGCAACATCATCGGCCAGTACGCCGACCAGGGCGTGCGCAACGTCCTCGCGGTCCGGGGGGACCCGCCCGGCGACCCGATGGGCGAATGGGTCAGGCACCCCGACGGCGTCACGTACGCGTACGAGCTGGTCGAGCTGATCAAGGGCATCGGCGACTTCTGCGTCGGCGTCGCCGCCTCGCCGAACATGCACCCGCGCTCCACCGACTGGGACGAGGACATCCGGCACTTCGTCGGCAAGGTCCGGGCGGGCGCCGACTACGCGATCACCCAGATGTTCTTCGAGGTCGACGACTACCTGCGGCTGCGCGACCGGGTCACCGCCGCCGGCTGCGAGACGCCGATCATCCCGGAGATCATGCCGGTCACCAACGCCAAGCAGCTGGAACGCTTCCCCCAGCTGAGCGGCTCCGCCTTCCCCGCCGACCTGGAGGCCCGGCTGCGGGCCGCCGTCGACGACCCGGCGGCGCTGCGCGCGATCGGCATGGAACACGCCACCGCGATGGCCGAACGCCTCCTCGCCGAGGGTGCGCCCGGCCTGCACTTCATCACGCTCAACCACTCCACGGCGACGCTGGAGATCTACCAGAACCTCGGCCTGCACCAGCGCCACGCGTAGGCCCCGTCCGGCGCCCCGTCGGGGGTCCTGCGCCGGGCCGATCGGGCCCGCGGGCCCGGACGTTCACCGGCCCGTCACCGCCCCGACGGTGACGGGCTCGGTCGTGTGGGCCCCGGCCGCGACCGGCGGGAACGCGATGCGGTACCCCGGCCGTTGAACCGGTACAGTCGCCGCACACGCGCGGCGAGCGCGGGCACGCGACTGGAGGTAGCGGGCGGATGGGCATCGGATACCTGCTGCTGTACGTCGCGTTGGCGGTGGTGGCGCTCTGGCTGGTCGCCGAGGTCCTGCTGCAGAACCGGGCCCCGCTGCACTGGCGGGCCCTCGCCCTGGTCGGCTTCCTGGCAGTGGCCGCCGGCATGGTGCTCGGCTCCGTCCCGGTGATCGGCGCCGGCGCCGCCCTCTTCGCGGCCGGCCAGACCTTCGTCACCCTCTCCGTCAAGCGCGGCTACCGGGCCGGCTGGTCGCTGCGCAAGGCCGACGGCTCGCTGCCCGGCCCGCTCGCCAAGGTGCCCCTGCTCGGCGCCCTCACCGGCGGCGCGGCCGCCGTGGCCGCGGTCGAGGCCACCGACAAGCGGATCGGTGAGGTCAGCGCCGTCGAGGAGGCCCCGGTCGCCGCCCCCGCCCCGGTTGCCGAGGACGTCCCCGAGGTCGAGCAGACCGCCGCCTTCGAGATGCAGGAACTCGCCCAGGACGGCGTCTACGCGCCCGCCTACTACGAGCAGCAGCAGGCGCAGGCGCCGCTCGACCCCTACGCCGAGGCCTACCAGTCCGGCTACGACAACGCCGCCCAGCCGCAGCCGGCCTACGAGCAGCAGCAGTGGCAGAGCCAGCAGCAGCCGGCCTTCGCCTACGACCAGGGCTACGGGGCCTACCCCCAGCAGTCCGACCCGTACAACGGCTACCCGCAGCAGGACCAGTACCAGTCCTACCCGCAGCAGCAGCCCGGCTGGGAGCAGCACCCCCAGCAGCAGTGGCAGACCCCGCAGCAGCACCCCGAGCAACACCTGGAGCAGCACCCCGGCCAGCAGCCGGGCCAGCACCCCCAGGGCATCCCGCAGCAGCAGTCCTACGACCACACCTACGGCTACCAGCAGCAGAACACCTGGCCCCAGGGCTGAGGTCCGGCGCCAGGGCCCCTACGCCGGGCCGATCAGGTTGGCGGCGATGCAGGCGGACATGCCGGCCCGGGCCAGTCCGCCGCCGGGGTGGGCCGCTCCGCCGATCAGGTAGAGGCCGGGGACGGGCGACTCGTTGGCGGGCTGGAGCCATCCGCCGCCGTCTCCGGCGAGCGCGGGGCGGGGGACCGACCCGCCGAGGGCGCCGGTCTCCCGGCGGGTGTCGTCCGGGGTGCGCACGACCCGCCACAGCACCCGTTCGCGCAGGCCCAGGCCGGCGGCGTCGGCGTGCGCCAGCAGCCGGTCCGCGTGGCGCTCGGCGACCCCGGGCGCCGTCCAGTCGACGTCGCCCTGGGCGGGGACGGTCGCGGTCAGCACCACGCTCTCGTGCGCGTCGTCGGGGCGCAGCGAGGGATCGTCCGGGCGCAGCACCTGGAGGGTGGGGCGCTCGCAGGGCGGGGCCGGGAGGGTCAGGGCGTTCTGCTCGGCCGCCGGGTCGGCGGCGTGCACCACCGTCCGGTGCGGGGTGCCGGCCGGCCGGGCGCCGCGCAGCGCGAGCAGCACGCTGAACCGGCCGGGCACCTCGGACGGCTCCCCGTGGTCGGGCCCGAGCTCCGGCCACCGGGCGAGACCGTCACGGAACAGCGCCCTGGTGTCCATCGAGGAGACCACCAGGTCCGCGTCGATCCGCCCGCCCGGGGTGTCGACGCCACGGGCCCGGCCGTCCTCGACCAGTACCCCGGTGACCGGGGTGTCGAAGCGGAACTCCACCTTGCGCAGCTCGCAGCGCCGGTGCACCGCGTCCGCCAGGGCCCGCAGGCCGCCCCGGACGTACCAGACGCCGAAGGACTGCTCCATGTACGGCAGCACGGTGGCCCCGGCGGGGGCGGACCCGGGGGGCAGGCCGAAACGCAGGGCGTGCTCCGCCAGCAGGGCGGTGAGGCCGGGGTGGCCGCCGAGTTCGCGGGCGGCGACGTCGGCGAGGGTCCACGGGCGGGGCCGGCCGAGCCGGGCGAGCAGGCCGCGCCGGGGCGGGACGGGGTAGGGGTCGGTGTGCAGCGGCGACCGGTCGGCCGGGAGCGGCTCCTCCAGGAGCGGGCGGCGGGTGGCCTCCCAGACCGTCCGGCCGTGGTTCATGACCGCGCTCCAGCGGGCGCCCGAGCCGGCGCCGAAGGCGGCGTCCAGGGCCTGGCTGACGCCGCCGCGGGAGGCGTTGGGCAGGCTGACGGCGGTGCCGTCCGGGAACAGGTGCCGGCTCTCCGGGTCCACCGGGGCGAGGTCGACGAGCTGCTCCAGCGGCTCCTTGCCGGTCTTCAGCGCGAGGTCGCGGTAGACGGCCGGGAGGGTCAGCAGGCCGGGGCCGGTGTCGAAGGCGAATCCGTCGCGCTCGTACCGGCCGACCATGCCCCCGTACGTGCCGCCGGCCTCGCAGACCGTCACCCGGTGTCCGAGGGTGGCCAGCCTGGAGGCCGCCGCGAGCCCGCTCATTCCTGCGCCGATGATGACGATCCGTGCCATGGCACCTGATCCTAGGCCGTGACCTGGGCCGGGCCGGACCGGGCGGGCGCCGTCCTCAGCGCCGCGGGACGTACGGCCGGTCCGCCTCCTGCCCGCGGGCGGCGGACCCGGCGTCGCGGGCGGCGCGGCGTTCGCGGCGGCGGGCCCGGAAGGCGCGGATCCGGTTGACCGCGAACCAGACCAGCAGCAGGCCGACGGCGAGCAGGACGGCGGCGATCGAGGCGGCCAGCCAGGGGTGGAAGATCGCCAGGGATACCAGCCCGGCCACCGACAGGTCCTCCGCCATGCTGACCGCGATGTTGCTGGCCGGTTCGGGCGAGGTGTTGACCGCCATCCGCAGCGAGGCCTTGACCAGGTGGCTGACCAGCGCCGTGGTGCCGCCCATCGCGCCCGCCGCGACCTCGCCGAGCGAGCCCGGGTCGGTGCTCGCGATCAGCGCGCCGACGGTGGCGCCCGCGATCGGCCGGATCACGGTGTGCACGGAGTCCCAGAGGCTGTCGACGAACGGGATCTTGTCGGCCACCGCCTCCAGCAGGAACAGTACGGCGGCCGCGACCAGCACGTCGGTGCGCTCCAGTGCGGGCGGTACCGAGTCCGCGCCGCCGAAGCGGCCCAGCAGTCCGAGCAGCAGCACCACCGCGTAGGCGTTGATACCGCTGGCGAGTCCGCTGGTGAAGATCAGCGGCACGATCGTCATGGCTTCCCCCTCCTCATCGCTTTCCCCCTCCTTCTCGTGGCCGTGGCCGGTCCGCCCCGGCCACGGCCGTACCGTACCCGGACGTGCCGGGTCGGCCCGCCGGTTCCGGCCACGGCCGGGTCCGGGGCCGACGGATCTGAGTACGCGTACTCAGATCCGGGGTTGAGTACGTCAGCGGATGGCCCGCCGACCTGCCGGGACGGGAGAGTGGTGGCACCGGGAAGGCGGCGCGTCGGGCGCCCCGCCCCGGGTGGCGGATCCGTCCGCCCAGCCGGCAGATGAGGGGTCGGCGGGGCGGCGGCGGAGGTCCGCCGCGGGAGCCGGTCACGGGCCTCGCACCGCCGACACGGGGCGGCGGAGCGGGCCGGGGGGAGACCGGCCACCGGAAGGGGGAGCTGGCCACCGCCGCCTGTGGGGAACGGCGGAGCGGCGGCGTACGGCGGCGGCACAGGACCTGGGGGGACAGGCCGGTGCCCGCCGCCGCTCACCCGTTTCGGGCCGCGTTGTCAGTGGTCCCGTTCACGATGGAGGGGCACGGACCGCCCGGTCCGCGCGCTGCCTCGGAACGGGGGAGACCATGACCATCAGCCGTCCTGAGCCCGTCACCGCCCGCCTCCACTCCGCCGCCCCGCCGTCCTCCCCGGGCGGGCGCCCGGGTGGCGGGGACGTCCACCCCGTGCTGCGCCGGACCGCCGCGCCGCCGGCCGCCCTCGACCTGCTCGCCGACGCCCACCGCACGCTCGCCCGGGCCCGCGTGCTGGAGGACCCGCTGGAGCGGTACGCCACCGCCCACCTGGCCGCGCTGCGCACGGTGGCGGCCGTGCTCGCGGTGCGGGGGCGGCCGGAGAAGAGCCCGCGCCGGCGCAAGGCCATCCGCAGTGCCTGGGAGGTGCTGCCCGAGGTGGCCCCCGAGCTGGCCGAGTGGGCGCTCTACTACGGCGCCGGCGCCCGCCGCCGGGCGGCCGCCGAGGCCGGGATCAGGGGTGCCGCCTCGGCCCGTGACGCCGACGACCTGGTCCGCAACTCCGCCCTGTTCCTGCGCCTGGTCGAGCGCCTGCTCGGCCTGCGCCCGACCCCGCCGGCCCCGCGGCTGCCGCTGGACGGCGACGACCCGCCGGGGGTGACGGGCCCCGCCACCCGCCCGGTCTAAGGTGGAGGCATCCTGATCGATCTGCATGTGCCGAGGAGCCCCGCCTTGTACCCGACGCGTCCCCGCAGTGCCCTGCGTACCGCCGTGGTGTGGGAGGTGGTGCGGGCCGCCCTGGAGAAGCGGGCGGCCGAGCTGGACCAGCCGGTGCTCGACGTGGTCGACACCGGTGGCGGCACCGGCAACTTCGCCGTGCCGGTGGCCAAGCTCGGCCACCGGGTCACCGTGGTCGACCCCAGCCCGGACGCGCTGTTCGCGCTGGAGCGCCGGGCCGCCGAGGCCGGGGTGACGGAGCTGGTCCGGGCCGTCCAGGGCGACACCCAGACGCTGCCCGAGCTGGTCGCCCCCGGCACCGTGGACGCGGTGCTCTGCCACGGCGTGCTGGAGGTCGTGGACGACCCGGCGGAGGCGCTCGGCAGCCTGGCCGGCACCCTGCGCCGGGGCGGCCTGGTCAGCCTGCTGGCCGCCAACCGCAACGGCGCCGTGCTGGCCCGCGCGCTGGCCGGCCACTTCACCGAGGCCCGTACGGTGCTGTCCGCGACCGACGGCCGCTGGGGCGAGCAGGACCCGATGCCGCGCCGCTTTACCGGCGAGGAGCTGGGCCGGCTGGCCGAGGGCGCGGGTCTGCGGGTGGAGTCGGTGCACGGCGTCCGGGTCTTCGCCGACCTGGTCCCCGGGGTGCTGGTGGACGCCGAGCCGGGCGCGATGGAGGCGCTGCTGAAGCTGGAGGAGGCCGCCGCCGAGCAGCCCGCGTTCCACGCCGTGGCGACCCAGCTGCACCTGCTGGCCACCCTGGCCTGAGCGGCCGCGGGACCGTCCGCCGCCGTACGGTTCGCACACCGTGCGGCGGCAGTTCGCCTTCCGGACGCCCCCCGGCCTCGTCCGGGTGGTCCCGAACCTGCCCAGGTCCGAACCGATTCCACCCGTTCGGGCACTTGTCCGCGTCCCGTGGCGTTGAGCCGGGTGCGGCCGTGCCCGGTCGAAGTGGCCCGTCCCACGCGGCGCAGACCACTCCGTAACGGGCCCACGGACCGTATGATCTGGGTAAAGCCGGAAAGCATGACAGCCGGATGCGTGGGGCATATGGACGACACGGGCCGGGTCCCCCCGCACAGGCGTCCGACCGTGTGCCCCGAAGGCTGATTGGACTTTGCCTCCCCGACCGGGGTGGCGGACCGGTCGCACCCGCGACCGACGAGTAGGAGGACTCCGTGCCGCTCTCGGAGCACGAGCAGCGACTGCTCGACCAGATGGAGCGAGCGCTGTATGCCGAAGATCCCAAATTCGCGACGGCGCTTGAGGGAACCGGGCTGCGCACCTACACCCGCCGGCGGGTGTACCTGGCCGTTGCCGGCTTCGTGGTGGGCATCGGCCTGCTGATGGGCGGCATGGTCGTCCCCGACCAGATCTGGGTCAGCGTCGTGGGCTTCCTGGTGATGCTCGGGTGCGCGGTGTTCGCCGTGACCGGCTGGCGCCGCGGCCCCGCCGGCCAGGGCTCCGGCCCCCGGCCGGCCGCCGCGCCCCGCCGCAAGGCCGGGATGATGGACCGGGTGGAACAGCGCTGGCAGCGTCGTCGGGACGAGCAGGCCGGCGGCTTCTGAGCCGCGCACGGCACGCCCGCCGGGGCGCGCACACGCTGGACGAACGCCGGGGGGGGGGGGGGGGGGGGGGGCTGGCCCAGCGGTTCTCCGGCTGCCTGGAGGGGCCATTTGATCGGACACCGCTCAGGACCCTCTGGGGGGTTTTCCTACGTCGGATTCCTCCT
>NZ_JBWKER010000013.1:46640-138585 GCF_056435345.1 Kitasatospora sp. NPDC043950 | reverse complement strand
CCCCCCCCCCCCCCCCCCCCCCCCCCCCCCCCCCCCCCCCCCCCCCCGCCGCCCCCCCCCCCCCCCCCCCCCCCCCCCCCGTTCCCGCGTCCGCGCGACGGCCCGTTCGCCCGGGCCCCGCTCAGGACTCCCTGGAGGCCTGCTCGGACTCCGGCTTGCGCTTGCGCCGGGAGACCACCCGCCGCACCGGGCCGGTGACCGCGGCGGACACCCGGCCGACGCTGGTGCCGACCGCCTCCCGGGCCGCCCGCAGGGCGTCCGAGATCCGCCACCACAGCTGGGCCGAGGACGGCGGCAGCAGCACCGCCCTGGTCCGCCCGGCCCGGCCGGCGGTGGCCCGCAGGCCCTGCCGGGCGGTCCGGACGTCCGCCGACAGCGGGGCGGTGGTGACCTGGCCGGCCGGGGCGTAGAGCACCCGTTCGGTGGCCAGCGCCAGCCGCCCGGCGGCCGCCGCCGAGTCCGCGTCCAGCTCGGCCTTCTCGGTGATCCGCCGGGCGGCCGAGCGCGGGGTGCGTGACTCGTCCGGGGGAATTCCGAGGTCCCAGGCGGAGTCGATCAGTTCGTCCCAGGCGGCCAGCACCTGGGCGTCGGTGAGCTCGGCCGGGCCGCCGCCGGGGCCGCGCCGGCCGCCGGGGCCGAGCCGGCGCCGGCGCAGCGCCGACCGCCAGAGCATCGGCACCAGCAGCAGCGCGATCACCAGCACCACCACGGCGGCGCTGCCCAGGACCTGCCCGGACAGCAGCCAGGAGTCCTCGGCGGCGCTGCTGACGGCCTTGCTCCTGCCGCCGCACTCACCCAGCTGGCGCTGCTTCGCGTCGCAGTCCTTGCTGTCGGTCGGCGCCGCGACCGGCGCCGAGCTCTGCGCGGAGGCGGTCGGCTGCTGGGTCGGCGCGGTGGTCGGGGTGGTGGACTGCTCGGTGTAGCGGGGCTGGACGCCGCGGCTCGGGGTGGGCTCGAAGCGCAGCCAGCCGTAGCCCGAGAAGTACAGCTCGGGCCAGGCGTGGTACATCCGGCCGGTCACCGAGTAGACGTTGCCGCCCTTGGCGTCGCCGGGAGTGAAGCCGACGGCCACCCGGGACGGGATCTTCAGGGTACGGGCCATCGCCGCCATGGTGGAGGCGAAGTGGACGCAGAAGCCCTTGCGGTCGCGCAGGAAGACCGCGATCGCGTTGCTGCCGGTGCCGCCGTTGACCGCGGTGTCGTACTGGAACTGCGGGCCGGTGAACCAGCTCACCAGCGCCATCGCCCGGTCGTAGTCGTTCGTCGCCTTGGCGGTGACCTCGTGGGCCTGCTGCGCGACGACCGGCGGGAGGTCCTGGGGGAGGCCGGTGTAGTGGTCCCGGATGTCCTGCGGCGCGGTCGACGCGGTGCGCAGCTCGTTCGCGGTGGGCCGCACGTCCAGCGCGCTGACGTGGTAGCGCAGGCTGCGGATCGCCCGGTCGTTGGTCGGCAGGACGGTGCGGGTGAGCGGGTCGAGCTTCCAGTCGGACCGGTTGGGGACCTGGACGGAGGCGGCCGGGTAGGGCATCGGCAGCCAGCTCTTCTCCAGCCGGTCGCTGATCTGGAAGTCGCCCTCGATCCGGGGGAGGTTGGCGTCCCGCAGGCCCTCGGGGGCGGGGAAGGAGGACGGGAGGTCGTTGACCGTGGTGCTGCCGAGCCGCCAGTTGGTGCCGTCGAACTGGTCCAGCGCCCCGGTGCGCAGGTAGATCTGGTCGGCGATCTCGCTGTCCAGGGTGTAGCTGAGCAGTTCGTTGTTGGTGGGCTTGGTGACCGCCGACTCCAGGCTGACCAGCGGGTCGAGGCTGGTGGCCGACCCGATGGAGCTCTTGCCCGAGGACCCGCCGGAGTCGGGGCTCAGCAGGCCGGAGTCCCAGTGCGGCAGGACGACCGGCAGCAGCAGCGCCGCGACCAGCGCGAGGACGCCGACCTGCTGGCCGCCCGGGCTGACCCGGCCGGAGCTCGTCCCGTCGCGCGAGCCGCCGTGGAAGACCCGGCCCCAGCGGGAGACCCGGTCCTGCCCCTCGGCGAACAGCAGCACCAGGTAGCCGGCCGACGCCAGGGCGAACCAGAGCCAGCTGCCGTGGTCCCCGGAGAGCCCGTTGCCGACCGAGTACAGCGCCAGCAGCGGCAGCCCGGCCAGCGCCGAGCGCCGGTACGTCACCGCGACGGTGTCCACCACGACGGCGACCAGGCCGACCGAGGCGACCAGGATCAGCCGCAGGCCGGGGTTGGGCGGCGCCGGGATGGCGTACACCTGGATGTCGTCCAGGCCGGAGTTGATGACGTGGTCGAGGGCGCGCAGCGAGGACGGCCCGGGCACCACGCCGCCCAGCAGCGAGCCGGAGCCGGCGAAGCCGATCAGGATCAGCAGGAACAGCACCAGCAGCTGGCCGACGGGCACCGTCCAGCGGTACAGCGGGGCCCGCCGCAGGCCCGCGCCGACCGCCGCGATCACCGCGATCACCAGGAAGGCGTGGGTGACCCAGCTCCTGGTGGTGAGCAGCGGGGTCAGGCAGAGCGACGCGAGGGCGGTGGCCAGCGCCGAGTAGACGGTCAGTTTGGCCCGGGTGGTCACGCGCCGGCCTCTTCTCGGTAGGGGGAGGTCGTCTTGGCGCCGTCGGCGGCCTGCCAGAGGTCCGGGACGGAGTCCCCGGAGCTGACCGGCAGGACGGTCCAGCCGGCCTCGCGCAGCTGCCGGACCCGGTTGCGGAACTCGTCGCCGCCGGTGTCGGGGGCGAGCATCCGCAGGCCCGCCCAGGTGCCGGTGTCGAGGAGGAACGCGACGGCCCCGCCGGTGCGGCTGCGCAGCCGGGCCAGCCGGGCGGTCTGCGCCTCGTCGAGTTCGCCGAGCACGGCGACCAGCAGTCCCTCGCCGCCGGCGCGCAGCGGCTCCTCTGCGCGGGAGAGGCCGGCGCCGTCGGACAGGTCGGCCACCGCGAGCGCGTCCAGGATCAGCCCGGAGGCGTCGGCCGCGGTGTTGCCGCCGCCGGCGCCGGGGCCGGGCACCCACTGGCCGGTGTCGGTGAGCAGCTGGGTCTGGTAGCCGCGCTCCAGCAGGTGCACGGCGACCGAGGCGGCGCAGCTCACGGCCCACTCGAAGGAGGAGGCGGGGCCGATGCCGCGGTGGCCGATCTCCCGGGTGTCCAGCAGGACGGTCGCGCGGGCCCGCTGCGGCTGCTCCTCGCGGCGCACCATCAGTTCGCCGTACCGGGCGGTGGACTTCCAGTGCACCCGGCGCAGGTCGTCGCCGGGCCGGTACTCGCGCAGGATCACGTCGTCGTCGCCGGCCAGCGCCAGGGTGCGGGCACGGCTCTCGCCCTGGCCGCCCCACTCGCCGCTCAGCCGCACGTGCGGCAGGGCCTGGACCTGGGGGACGACGGTGAGGACGTCGGAGGCGGAGAAGGAACGGTTCACCTCGCACATCCCGAACGGGTCGGACAGCCGCAGCTGGAGCGGCCCGAGCGGGTAGCGGCCGCGCAGGTCGGAGCGGACCCGGTAGGAGACCTCGCGGTGGCCGCGCGGCTCGACCCGGTCCAGCACGAAGCGCGGGCGCGGCCCGAGCACGTACGGGACCTTGTCCTCCAGGAGCAGCAGCCCGGTGGGCACCCGGGAGACGTTGTCGACCCGCAGGTGGACCCGGGCCTCCTGGCCGGCCACCGCGCGACGCGGGCTCAGCCGGCGGCCGCTGGCCACCCGGTAGCGGGTGTTGGCGACCACCAGCGCGGCGGCCAGCGGCAGCGCGGCGAGCAGCACGCCGACGCGCAGCAGCGCGTCCTGGTCGAGCAGGTAGGCGCAGCCGACCGCGGTGACGCCGGCGGCGAGGAAGGAGCGCCCCCGGGTGGTGAGGCCGCGCAGCCCGGTCCGCAGTCCTGACGTCGGGTCGGACGGGGCCACCTCAGCCCCTCCGGACGGCCGGGCCGCCCTGCGGGCGCGGCAGCGGCAGCCGGGCGACCAGGTCGGTCACGATCTGCTCGGCGGTGCGGCGGCTGAGCTGGGTCTCGGCGGTCGGCATCAGGCGGTGCGCGAGGACGGGCACGGCCAGGCGCTGGATGTCGTCCGGGGTGACGTAGTCGCGCCCGTCGAGCGCGGCGGCGGCGCGGGCGGCCCGGACCAGGTGCAGGGTGGCGCGCGGCGAGGCGCCCAGACGCAGCTCGTGGCTGGTTCGGGTGGCGCCGACCAGGTCGACGGCGTAGCGGCGGACCGGGTCGGCGATGTGCACGCTGCGCACCAGGTCGACCAGCTTGAGGATGTCGGCGGCGTGCGCCACCGGCTGGAGGTCCTCCAGGGGGCTGGCGCCGGAGTGCACGTCGAGCATCGCGAACTCGGCCTCGGGGCTGGGGTAGCCGATCGAGATCCGGGCCATGAAGCGGTCCCGCTGGGCCTCCGGCAGGGGGTAGGTGCCCTCCATCTCGACCGGGTTCTGGGTGGCCACGACCATGAACGGCGAGGGCAGCTCGTAGCTGGTGCCGTCGATGGTGACCTGGCGTTCCTCCATCGACTCCAGCAGCGCGGACTGGGTCTTGGGCGAGGCGCGGTTGATCTCGTCGCCGACCACGATCTGCGCGAAGATCGCGCCCGGGCGGAACTCGAAGTCGCGCTGGTGCTGGTCGTAGATGTTGGTGCCGGTGACGTCCGAGGGCAGCAGGTCGGGCGTGAACTGGATGCGGCGGACGGTGCAGTCGACCGAGCGGGCGAGCGCCTTGGCCAGCATGGTCTTGCCGACGCCGGGCACGTCCTCCAGCAGCAGGTGGCCCTCGGCGAGCAGGACGGTCAGTGCGACCCGGACGGCCTCCGGCTTGCCCTCGATCACGCTCTCGATGTTGGCGCGGATCCGGTCCACGACCGCGGCGAGCTCGGGAAGTCCGGCCCGGTGGTACCCGTCCGTCCCCTGGCCGCCCCCCGCAGGACTGCCGAGACCGGCCTGATCGCTGTAGCTCGTCACCCGTATACGCTCCCTGGCACCCTGTGCCCGCCTCACCCCGAGGCCGGACCCCACCCCATGCTTGACGCGGCCTTCCCGGGGGCGGTTCCGTCGGGAATCCGGTGCCGGGGTAGCGGCCTGCGGCCTGGCCGCCCCAGGTGGTTCGGGGTCTGACCGGCAGGCGCATTCTCCCCTGACCGGTGACCAGAAGTCACCCTCGGGACGGCCCCGGATGCCCGGACGCCGTTGGCCGGGCGGTGCGCGGTGCGGGGCGGTGGTGCGGGTACGGGGTTCAGTGGATTTCGCGCAGGAGCCCGGTGTGGACGTCGAAGACGAAGCCGCGGACGTCGTCGGTGTGCAGCAGGAAGGGCGAGGTGCGGACCCGCTGCATGGACTGGCGGACGTCGCCGTCGAGGTCGACGAAGGCCTCCACCGCCCACTGCGGGCGCTGGCCGACCTCCAGCTCCAGCTCGCGGCGGAAGTCCTCGGTCAGCCCGAGCAGGCCGCAGCCGGTGTGGTGGATCAGCGCGACCGAGCGGGTGCCGAGGGCGCGCTGACTGATGGTGAGGGAGCGGATGGTGTCGTCGGTGACGACGCCGCCCGCGTTGCGGATGACGTGGGCGTCGCCCAGTTCGAGGCCGAGCGCCGCGAACAGGTCGAGGCGGGCGTCCATGCACGCCACCACGGCGATCTTCTGGACCGGGCGGGCGTCCATGCCGCCGTCCCGGAAGGTCACGGCGTACTCGCGGTTGTCCGTGACGAAGCGGTCGATGATGGCGGGTCGCGGGGAGTCGGCAGCGTCGGTCGGCGTCGGCCGGTCGGGGGTCACTGTCATGGTGGCGACGTTAGTGCGATTCGGGCGTCCGCGGTGGGGAGGAGAGCTACAGATCGGGCCGCTGTGATCGAGCGCATAGCCACAACAGGCGGACCGTTCCACGCGTTCGGGAGGGTTTGTCCGGGCTGGTCCCGGAGCGCCCGCGGGGCGGGTGCGCGGGTGGGGCGCGCGGCCGCTCCCGCGGGCCCCCGGCCGGCACCTCCGCGGGGCCACTCCCATGGCTGCGACCTGCGGTGATCCGTACCGCCGCCCGGGTGGTGCGCCGGAGCGGACCATTGACTGGCGGGGCCCGCGCGATAGAGTTTGCGGCGCAGTGGAGCACACCCGCCGGATCCCGTCAACCGGGCTTTTCCGGCCTGGGTGGCCCGGTTGATGCGGCCCGTGGCCTCCACCCGCTCCGTGCCCACCTGGCGCACCTTCCCCGGCGCCGGGCGGTCACGATCTTCCCCCTGGAGCGGGCGGGGACCACGGGCCGCGTCGTCGCGTCGTGCAGTGGTGGGCGAGAATGGTCGGAGCTCCCGGTCGTCGGGCTGCTCCGCACCTGAGGAAGGGCGCCACCGCGCATGACCACCAACGATCCGGGCCCCAAGCACGTTCCGGTCATGCTGCAGCGGTGCATGGACGCCCTGGCTCCGGCGATCTCGCGCCCCGGGGCGGTGGTGGTGGACGCCACCCTCGGCCTCGGCGGGCACAGCGAGGCGCTGCTCACCCAGTTCCCCGAGGTGCGGCTGGTCGCGGTGGACCGCGACCCGCAGGCGCTGAAGCTCTCCGGCGAGCGGCTGGCGCCCTTCGGAGACCGGGCCACCCTGGTGCACGCCGTCTACGACGAGATCCCCGAGGTGCTGGAGCGCCTGGACATCGACCGGGTGGACGGCGTCCTGTTCGACCTCGGCGTCTCCTCGATGCAGCTGGACGAGGCCGATCGCGGTTTCGCGTACGCGCAGGACGCGCCGCTGGACATGCGGATGGACCAGACCCGGGGGATCAGCGCGGCGGAGGTGTTGAACACCTACAGCCACGGTGCCCTGGCCCGGATCCTCAAGGTCTACGGCGAGGAGCGGTTCGCCGGGAAGATCGCCTCGGTGATCCTCCGGGAGCGGGAGAAGGAACCGTTCACCAACAGCGCGCGTCTGGTCGAGTTGGTGCGGAACGCCATTCCGGCGGCGACCCGCCGGACCGGCGGGAACCCGGCCAAGCGGACGTTCCAGGCGCTGCGGATCGAGGTCAACGGCGAGCTGGAGGTCCTGGACCGGGCGATTCCCGGTGCGCTGGAGGCCCTGGCGATCGGCGGTCGGATGGTCGTGATGTCCTACCAGTCGCTGGAAGACCGGCTGGTGAAGCAGTACTTCGCCGCCGGGTCGACCAACACCGCGCCGCCGGGGCTGCCGTTCATCCCGGAGGAGCACCAGCCCTGGCTCAAGCTGATCACCCGTGGTGCCGAGCTGGCCACGGAGGAGGAGATCGAGGAGAACCGGCGCGCCGCGCCCGTACGGCTGCGGGTGGCGGAGAGGATCAGGGACCGTAGCAAGCGGGGCTGAAACGTTGGCCCCGGCGGGGTCCGAAGGGCGGAGGAGAGCAGTGGGGCCGGTGGCCGGTGGGGTCCGGGCGGGGCGGGGATCGTTCCCCGGACAGGGCAGGGCGCGGATCACGGTCCGGCCGGGGCGGCGTCCGGTGCGGGGCCGCACGCCGTTCGCGGTGCTCGTGGTGGTGCTGCTCGCGGCGGGGCTGCTCGGGCTGCTGGCGCTGAACACGGCGCTCAACGAGGGCTCCTTCGAACTGTCCAGGCTGCAGAAGCAGACCACCGTGGCGACCGACGAGAAGCAGGGCCTCCAGCACCAGATCGACCAGAGCTCGGCGCCGGACGCGTTGGCGCGGCGGGCCGCCGAGCTGGGCATGGTCCCGGCCGGCGGGATGGCCTTCCTGGACGTCCCGAACGGCGGCAAGGTGATCGGCACGCCCGGACCGGCGCAGGACAGCCCGCCGGTCAAGCGCTCGACGGTCGACCCGTGGCCGATGAAGCAGCCGGCGCCGAGCGCCCCGGCGGGTGCGCCCCCGGCGAGCGCCCCCCCGGGCGCGCCGAGCCCGGCGGCGACGGCCGGTGACTCCGTGGTCCAGATCAACCCGGCCTCCCCGGCCGCGCCGTCGACCGGAGGTGCGGGCCGATGAGCACGCCACGTCAGCCGTCCGGAGGCTCCGGCAACGGCCGCCGCCAGCCGCCCAAGGGCGCCGCGCCCCGCGCGGCCGCGCCGCGCGGCCAGTCCGCCGGCAAGGCCCAGCCCGCGAAGGGACAACCCGTCAAGGGACAGTCCGCGAAGGGGCAGCCGGCCAAGGGCCAGCCCGCCAAGGCCGCCGCCGCCCGTACACCCCGGGCACCGCAGCAGCGCCGCCCCGAGGGCCGCCCGCCGGCCCGGAGCCAGGCCGCCGTCCGGCCGCGCCGCCCGCTGCGCCCCAAGGCGCTCCGGCTGGCCGAGCCCAAGCGCCGCCTGCGGGTGATCACCGTGGTGATGTCGCTGGTGTTCTCGGTGTTCGCCGGCCGCCTGGTACAGCTCCAGCTGCTGGACTCCGACGCGCTGGCCGCCGACGCCAACACCAACCGCTACCTGAACATCCCGATCACCGCCGAGCGCGGCTCGATAACGTCCTCCGACGGGGTGGCGCTGGCCGCCACCGTCGACGCGTACGACATCACCGCAGACCCGGCGATGTTCACCCCGGCGGCGACCGGCATCCCGGACGCCCCGGAGCAGGCGGCCGCCCTGCTGGCGCCGATCCTCGGCGTGCCCAAGGACAAGATCGCCGCCGACCTGCACACCCCCAAGACCCGCTATAAGCGGCTCGCCGCCCAGCAGACCCCGGCCACCAAGAGCCAGATCAGCGACCTCAAGGCGGGCCTGGAGAAGCAGGCCGGCTCGCGGACCTGCCAGGCCCAGAAGCGGCTGCTGACCAAGGCCGCCGACCAGGGCGGACGCACCCGGGTCGACAACGAGTGCGCCAACCCGCTGGCCGGGGTGTTCAACCGGGAGACCCAGAAGCGGATCTACCCCGCCGACGGCCTGGCCGCCAACCTGGTCGGCTTCGTCAACGGTGAGGGCGAGGGCGCCGGCGGCCTGGAGCTCCAGTACCAGAAGCAACTGGCAGGCAAGGACGGGCACAGCAGCTACGCCCAGGCGGGCGGCCGGCTGGTGCCCACCGCCGGGGGCTCGATGGACCCGGCCGTGCCCGGCACCGACGTGAAGCTGACCATCAACCGGGACATCCAGTGGGCCGCCCAGCGGGCGCTCACCGACCAGGTCGCCAACTCCGGGGCGGAGAAGGGCTACGTCGTCGTCCAGGACGTGAAGACCGGTCAGGTCCTGGCGATGGCCACCGCGCCCGGCTTCAACCCGAACGACCTGAGCACCGCCAAGCAGTCCCAGATGGGCAACGCCGCGCTGGTCGACGCGTACGAGCCGGGCAGCACCGCCAAGCTGATGAGCCTGGCCGCCGTCCTGGACACCGGCAAGGCCAACTGGGACACCAAGGTCACCGTGCCCAACCGGCTGGTCCGGGCCGGCCAGCAGTTCAAGGACGACGTTGAGCACGGCGACTGGTACCTGACCCTGGCCGGGGTGCTGGCCAAGTCCTCCAACATCGGCACCATCGAGGCGGTCGAGACCCTCGGCGCCGACCAGTCGGAGGTCAACAAGACGCTGGACGGCTACATGCGCAAGTTCGGCGTGGGCCAGCCGACCGGTCTGAACTTCCCCGGCGAGACCCCTGGGATGCTCAAGAAGCCGGGGGACCTGGTCGCCTCGGAGAAGTACAACATCGCCTTCGGCCAGGGCCCGCTGCAGATGAACGCGCTGCAGGCCACCTCGGTGTACTCGACCATCGCCAACGGCGGCGTCCGGGTCGCGCCCAGCATCGTCCAGGGCACCACCAGCCCGGACGGCAAGTACACCGCGACCCCGCCGGGCGAGCAGACCCAGGTGGTCAGCGAACAGACCGCCAAGACCCTCACCTCGATGCTGGAGTCGGTCGTCGACGACGAGCAGGGCACCGGCGGCAAGGCCGCCATCCCCGGCTACCGGGTCGCCGGCAAGACCGGCACCGCCAACCGGGGGGCCGCCAACGGCAAGGGCTACGACGGCTACACCGCCTCCTTCATCGGCTTCGCCCCCGCCGACGCCCCCCGGTACACCGTCTCCTGCACCCTCCAGGGGCCGGTCAACGGCCACTTCGGCGGCCAGCTGTGCGGACCGGTGTTCAAGCAGGTGATGGAGTTCACCCTGAAGACCATGCAGGTCCCGCCCAGCGGCAGCCAGGCGCCCAACCTGCCCGTCGAGTGGAAGCCGTGAGCGAGTATGAGCAACGAGCGGGTCGGGCCGGACGGCGGCGCGGCGAAGGGCCGGTTTGGCCCTGGACACCCTTCGGCGGATAGCCTTCCCGCCGTGCCGAAACCCGATCAAATCACCGTGAGTCCGCCCCGCCCGGCCGGGACCGCCGCCCTGCCGCTCGCCGAACTGGCCCGCCAGCTGGGCCTCGATCCCGTCGAGGGGGGCCTCGTCAGCGGCGTCACCCACGACTCCCGGGCGGTGCGCCCCGGCGACGTGTACGTGGCCTTCCCCGGCGCCAACCACCACGGCGCGGCCTTCGCGGCCCAGGCCGCGGCGGCGGGCGCGGCGGCGCTGCTCACCGACCCGGCCGGCGCCGAGCTGGCGGCCGGCACCGGCCTGCCGCTGCTGGTCGTCGACCGGCCGCGGGCCCGGATGGGCGAGCTCGCGGCAGCCGTCTACGGCCGCCCCTCCGAGCGGCTGCTGATGATCGGGCTGACCGGCACCAACGGCAAGACCACCACGTCCTACCTGGTCGAGGGCGGCCTGCTCGGCGCCGGGCGCGCCCCCGGGGTGATCGGCACCGTCGAGATGCGGGTCGGCGACGAGCGGATCAAGAGCGAGCGCACCACCCCCGAGGCCACCGACCTGCACGCGATCCTCGGCGTGATGGCCGAGCGCGGCGCGGACGCGGTGACCATGGAGGTCTCCAGCCACGCGCTGGTCTACGGCCGCACCGACGGGGTGACGTACGACGTCTCCCTGTTCAACAACCTCACCCCCGAGCACCTCGACTTCCACCCGGACATGGAGGACTACTTCCAGGCGAAGGCCCGGCTCTTCCAGCCCGGCAAGTCCCGCCACGGCGTGGTCAACGTGGACGACGAGTACGGCCGCCGGCTGGCCGCCGAGGCCAAGATCCCGGTGACCACCTTCTCCGCCACCGGCGCCGTCGAGGCCGACTGGCGGGCCGTGGACGTCCAGCTCGGCCCGGTCGGCTCCACCTTCCGGGTGCTCGGCCCGGACGGCGCCGAGGCCGACGCGGCCGTGCCGCTGCCCGGCCCGTTCAACGTGGCCAACGCGCTCGCCGCGATCACCCTGCTGGTCGCCGCCGGCCTGCCGCTGGAGCGGGCCGTGGCCGGCGTCGCCGCGGTGCCCGGCGTGCCGGGCCGGCTGGAGCGGGTGGACGCCGGGCAGGCGTTCGTCGCCGTGGTCGACTACGCGCACAAGCCGGACGCCCTCCAGGCCGTCCTCGGCTCGCTGCGCGAGGTCACCAAGGGCCGGCTGCACGTCGTCGTCGGCTGCGGCGGAGACCGGGACCCGCACAAGCGCGGCCCGATGGGCGCCATCGCCGCCCGGCTCGCCGACACCGCCCTGCTGACCAGCGACAACCCGCGCAGCGAAGACCCGCTGGCGATCCTCGCCAGCATGCTGACCGGCGCCGCCGCGGTGCCCGAGGCCGAGCGCGGGACCGTCCTGGTCGTCCCCGACCGGGCCGAGGCGATCCGGATCGCCGTCGCCCGCGCCCACGCCGGGGACACCGTGCTGGTGGCCGGCAAGGGCCACGAACTTGGCCAGTACGTACGAGACGAGATCCGCCCCTTCGACGACCGGGAGGTGCTGCGCGAATCCATCACGCAGACCACGGCCGCCCGGGGCGACCGAGGAGTAGAGCAGCAGTGATCGCACTGACCCTCGCCGAGGTGGCCGCCGCAGTCGGGGGCACCCTGGACGGCGCCGACCCCGGCGCCCTGGTGACCGGCCCGGTCGAGGTCGACTCGCGGAAGGTGCGCCCCGGCGGCCTGTTCGCGGCCTTCGTCGGCGAGCGCGTGGACGGCCACGACTACGCGGACGTCGCGGTCGGGGCCGGCGCCGTCGCGGTGCTGGCCGACCGCCCGGTCGGCGTGCCCGCCGTCCTGGTCGACAGTGTGGTGGACGCGCTCGGCAAGCTGGCCCGGGCCGTGGTCGCCCGCGCCGAGGGCACCGCCGTCGTCGCGCTGACCGGCTCGGCCGGCAAGACCAGCACCAAGGACCTGATCGCCCAGCTGCTGCAGCGCCTCGGCGACACGGTCTACCCGCCCGGCTCGCTCAACAACGAGATCGGCCACCCGATGACCGCGCTGCGGGTCGAGCCCGGCACCCGGCACCTGGTCATGGAGATGGGCGCCCGGCACAAGGGCGACATCGAGTACCTCACCTCGATCACGCCGCCCCGGATCGGAGTGGTGCTGAACGTCGGCACCGCGCACGTCGGCGAGTTCGGCTCGCAGGAGGCGATCGCCGAGGCCAAGGGCGAACTCGTCGAGGCGCTGCCCGCCGACGGCGCCGCGATCCTCAACGCGGACGACCGGCTGGTGCGCGCGATGGCCGGCCGTACCAGGGCGAAGGTGGTCCTGTTCGGGGAATCCCCGGATGCCCACGTCCGGGCGACGAACGTTCGGCTGGACGCCGCCGGACGGCCATCCTTCACGCTCACCACCCCGGCCGGTTCCGCGCCCGTGCAGCTGCGCCTGTACGGTGAGCACCACGTCTCGAACGCCCTCGCCGCCGCTGCGGTGGCGGTGGAGCTCGGGATGTCCGTCGACGACACCGCGACCGCCCTGGGCGAAGCGGGTGCGCTGTCCCGCTGGCGCATGGAGGTCGTCGACCGGGCCGATGGTGTCACCGTCGTCAACGACGCCTACAACGCGAACCCCGACTCGATGCGGGCCGCGTTGCGGGCGCTGGTCTCGATGGGGGGACGCGGCCCGGAGCGCCGCCGCACCTGGGCGGTGCTCGGCGAGATGCGGGAGCTCGGCGAGGAGAGCCTGGCCGAGCACGACGCCATCGGGCGGCTCGCCGTCCGACTGGACGTCACCAAGCTGGTGGCGGTCGGTGGACGCGAGGCGGCCTGCATGGAACTCGGCGCGAGGAACGAAGGTTCGTGGGGTGAGGAGTCGGTGCTGGTGTCCGACGCGGACGCGGCGGTCGAGCTGCTGCGCAGTCAACTTCGGCCGGGGGATGTGGTCCTGGTGAAGGCGTCCCGTTCGGTGGGGCTGGAGAAGGTGGCCGAGGCCCTCCTCTCGGACGGTGTGGCCGCGTAATGAAGCAGATCCTCTTCTCCGGCATGATCGGCCTGATCCTGTCGCTGGTCGGTACCCCCGCCCTGATCAAGCTGCTCGCCCGGCAGGGCTACGGCCAGTACATCCGCGACGATGGGCCGAAGGCGCACCACAGCAAGAAGGGCACGCCCACCATGGGCGGCATCGCCTTCATCCTGGCGACCCTGATCGCCTACTTCGGGACCAAGGCGATAACGGGCGAGAGCCCGACGGCCTCCGGCCTGCTGGTGCTCTTCCTGACGACCGGTCTGGGCCTGGTCGGCTTCCTGGACGACTACATCAAGGTGGTCAAGCGCCGCTCGCTCGGTCTGCGGGCCAAGGCGAAGCTGGCCGGCCAGTCCATCGTCGGCCTGGCCTTCGCCGTGCTGGCGCTGCAGTTCCAGGACGACCGCGGGCTCACCCCGGCGTCCCAGCACCTGTCCTTCGTCCGGGACTACGGCTGGTCGATCGGCCCCGTGCTGTTCGTCATCTTCGCCTACTTCATGATCGCCGCGACCTCCAACGGCGTGAACCTGACGGACGGTCTGGACGGCCTCGCCACCGGTGCCTCGGTGATGGCCTTCGGCGCCTACACCTTCATCGGCGTCTGGGAGTACGGGCAGAGCTGCGCCTACTCCGTCACCGCGACCGTCAGCTGCTACGACGTCCGCGACCCGCTGGACCTCGCGGTGGTCGCCGCCGCCCTGATGGGCTCCTGCTTCGGCTTCCTCTGGTGGAACACCTCGCCCGCCAAGATCTTCATGGGCGACACCGGCTCGCTCGCCCTCGGCGGCGCCCTGGCCGGTCTGGCGATCTGCTCGCGCACCGAGCTGCTGCTGATCCTGCTCGGCGGCCTCTTCATGATCATCACCCTGTCGGTGATCATCCAGGTCGGCTCGTTCCGGATGACCGGCAAGCGCGTCTTCAAGATGGCGCCACTGCAGCACCACTTCGAACTCAAGGGCTGGAGCGAAGTCCTGGTCGTGGTCCGGTTCTGGATCATCCAGGGACTCTGCGTGGCCGTCGGCCTCGGCCTCTTCTACGCGGGATACCGGACCGGATGACGAACCCTGACTTTGCGAATCTGCCCGTCGTCGTCGCCGGGCTCGGCGTCTCCGGCATCAGCGCCGCGCGCGTCCTGCACGGCCTCGGCGCCCACGTCACCGTGGTGGACGGCGGCAGCGGCGCGGGCCTGACCGCCCGGGCCGCCGAGCTGGAGGCGCTCGGCGTCACCGTCCGCCTCGGCGACGGCGACAGCCTGCCCGAGGGCACCCGGCTGGTCGTCACCTCGCCCGGCTGGGCGCCCGACCGCCCGCTGTTCGCCGCCGCCGCGGCGGCCGGCATCGAGGTCTGGGGCGACGTCGAACTCGCCTGGCGCCTGCGCCGGCCGCTGCCCGCCACCGGCGAGCCCGCCCCCTGGCTGGCCGTCACCGGCACCAACGGCAAGACCACCACCGTCCAGATGCTCGCCTCGATCCTCACCGCCGCCGGGAAGCGCACCGCCGCCGTCGGCAACGTCGGGGTGTCGGTCCTGGACGCGGTCCTCGCCGAGGAGCCGTACGACGTGCTCGCCGTCGAGCTCTCCAGCTACCAGCTGCACTGGGCGCCCTCGCTGCGCCCGCACTCGGCGGTCGTGCTCAACCTGGCCCCCGACCACCTCGACTGGCACGGCTCGATGGAGGCGTACGCCGCCGACAAGGGCCGGATCTACCAGGGCAACACCGTCGCCTGCGTGTACAACCTGGCCGACCCGGCCACCGAGGCGCTGGTCCGCGAGGCCGACGTCGAGGAGGGCTGCCGGGCGATCGGCTTCGGCCTCGGCGCGCCCGCCCTGTCGAACCTCGGGGTGGTGGACGGGCTGCTGGTGGACCGCGCGTTCGTGGCCGACCGGGCCAAGAACGCGGCCGAGCTGGGCACCGTCGAGGACGTCAGCTCACCCGTCGCCCACCACCACCCTTCCGAGGAGGGCGCTGCGCGCCGTCCTGCCGCCCCGCACAACATCGCCAACGCGCTCGCCGCGGCGGCGCTGGCCCGGGCGTACGGCGTCGAGCCGAAGGCCGTCCGGGAGGGCCTGCGGGCCTTCCGCCCGGACGCCCACCGGATCGCCGAGGTCGGCGTGGTCGGCGAGGTCACCTACGTCGACGACTCCAAGGCCACCAACACCCACGCCGCCGCCGCCTCGCTGGCCGCCTTCCGGCCGGTCGTCTGGATCGCCGGCGGCCTGGCCAAGGGCGCGACCTTCGACGACCTGGTCCAGGGCGCGGCCGGGCGGCTGCGCGCCGCCGTGCTGATCGGAGAGGACCGCGCGCTGATCCGGGAGGCGCTGGAGCGACACGCTCCGGATGTCCCGGTGATCGAGGCGGCCGAGGGCCAGACTGGCGCGGTGGCGATGGCGGAGGTCGTCCGGACGGCCGCCTCGCTCGCCCGGCCGGGTGACACGGTGCTGCTGGCACCGGCCTGCGCCTCGATGGACATGTTCACCAACTACGGCGAGCGCGGCGACCTCTTCGCCGCCGCGGTCCGGCAGCTGGCGGACCGCGGGGAGTGAGCCGAAGGGCCGTACCGGGCCGGAGCGGCCCGGCGGCGGGTGAGCCGTGAAGAGAGAGTGAGCGGGGAGTGGCTGGGCAGGGCAGGGCGGGTTCCGGAGCACCGGAGCGGGAGGCCGCCGAGCCGTGGCGCGTGATCTCGGCCACCACGACCAAGTACAAGTCGGCCGGACCGCTGGCCCGGGTACGGGCCTTCCGGTACCGGGTGCGGTACTGGCTGGACCGGCCGCTCACGCCCTACCTGCTCGTCATCGGCACGACGCTGCTGCTGGTGGTGCTCGGCCTGATGATGGTCTTCTCGGCCTCGCAGATCCTCGCGCTGGGCCAGCACCACTCGGCGCAGTACTACTTCCTCAAGCAACTGATCGCGGCCATCCTCGGCCTGGTCCTGCTGATCGGCTTCGCCTCCGTGCCGCTGGCGGTGCTGCGGGTGATCGTCTACCCGGTGATGTTCGGGGTGATCGGCGCGCTCGCGCTGGTCGCCGTACCCGGCATCGGGGTGCGGATCAACGGCAACCAGAACTGGCTGGACTTCGGCTTCTTCCAGTTCCAGCCCTCGGAGTTCGCCAAGCTCGCGCTGGTGCTCTGGGGCGCCGACCTGCTCGCCCGCAAGCAGAAGGCCGGCACCCTCACCACCTGGAAGCACCTGCTCGTCCCGCTGGTGCCGGGCGCCCTGCTGCTGCTCGCGCTGATCATGCTCGGCGGCGACATGGGCACCTCGATGATCCTGGTGGCGATGCTGTTCGCGCTGCTCTGGATGGTCGGCGCGCCGCTGCGGCTGTTCGTGGCCACCGTCGGGGTGGCCGTGGTCGTCTGCACCGCGCTGGTGATCACCGTCCCGCACCGGGCGGAGCGCCTGGGCTGCATCGGCGTCACCAAGCCCGACCCGGACGGGGCCTGCTTCCAGGCGCTGCACGGCGTGTACTCGTTCGCGCTCGGCGGAGGCTTCGGCACCGGTCTCGGTGCCGGCGTGGAGAAATGGGGCCAGCTGCCCGAGGCGCACACCGACTTCATCTTCGCCGCGACCGGCGAGGAACTGGGCCTGGTGGGGACGCTGTCGGTGATCGGTCTCTTCGCGGCACTAGGCTACGCGGGTATCCGTGTGGCCATCGGTACGAAGGACCCCTTCGTCAGGTACGCCGCGGGAGCCGCCACCACCTGGATCATGGCGCAGGCCATGATCAACCTGGGGTCGGCGCTGGGACTGCTGCCCATCGCGGGCGTCCCGCTCCCGCTGTTCTCCTACGGCGGTTCCGCCATGCTGTCGGCCATGTCCGCGATCGGTGTGCTGCTGTGCCTGGCGCGCAGCACCTCGGGCGCGAAGGCGGCGCTGGCCGCCCGGAGCAAGAACTCCCGGATCAGGAGACGACTGGCCCGGGTGCTGCCACGACGACGAACCACAGCGCGCCCGGCCCCGGGGCCGGCACGCAGGGAGCGGTGAATTTCGGTGCATGTCGTACTCGCCGGCGGGGGGACCGCCGGTCACATCGAGCCGGCGCTGGCCCTCGCGGACGCCCTCCGCAGGCACGACCCGTCCATCGGGATCACCGCCCTGGGAACCGAGCGCGGACTGGAGACCCGGCTGGTGCCGGAACGCGGCTACCAGTTGGAGCTGATTCCGGCCGTCCCGCTGCCCCGCAAGCCCACCCCCGAGCTGATCACCGTCCCCGGCCGGCTGCGCGGCACCGTCCGGGCCGCCCAGGAGATCATCGAGCGGGTCAACGCGGACGCCGTGGTCGGCTTCGGCGGCTACGTCGCGATGCCCGCCTACCTGGCCGCCAAGCGGGCCGGCGTGCCGATCGTGGTGCACGAGGCGAACGCCCGTCCGGGCCTGGCCAACAAGATCGGCGCCCGCTACACGGACTTCGTCGCGGTCTCCACGCCGGACAGCAAGCTGCGTGACTCCCGGTACATCGGCATCCCGCTGCGCCGGACCATCGCCACCCTGGACCGGGGCGCCGCCAGGCCGGAGGCCCGGCACTACTTCGGCCTCGACCAGCGGCTGCCCACCCTGCTGGTCTCCGGCGGCTCCCAGGGCGCGCGCCGGCTCAACGAGGTGGTCACCGCGATCGCCCCGCGGCTCCAGCAGTACGGCGTGCAGATCCTGCACGCCGTCGGCCCGAAGAACGAGCTGCCGCAGGTCGAGGACATCCCCGGGATGCCGCCGTACCGCGCGGTGCCGTACGTCGACCGGATGGACCTCGCCTACGCGGCGGCGGACCTGATGCTCTGCCGGGCCGGCGCCATGACCGTCGCCGAGCTGGCCGCCGTCGGGCTGCCCGCCGCGTTCGTCCCGCTGCCGATCGGCAACGGCGAGCAGCGGCTGAACGCCCAGCCGATGGTCAAGGCCGGCGGCGGCCTGCTGGTGGACGACGCCGAGCTGACCCCGGAGTGGGTGCTGCAGAACGTGCTGCCGGTGCTCACCGACCCGCAGCGGCTGTGGGACATGAGCCGGGCCGCCGCCGAGTTCGGCCGCCGGGACGCCGACGACCTGCTGGTCGGCATGGTCTACGAGGCGATCCAGGCCTCCCGCGGCGGTCGCCGCCGTGGCTGACGGCCGGCTCGCCGACCCGCTGGAGGAAGAGCTGGAGGCCGAGGAGTCCGCTCCTCGGCTCCGGCTCTCCCGGCGGGGCATCGTGGTGCTGAGCGTGCTCGGCGCCGCGGTGCTGGGCGTGCTGGCCTGGGTGGTGTTCTTCTCCTCGGTGCTGGACGTGCGCGAGGTCGCGGTCCAGGGGCCGAAGGACGAGAAGCTGACGGCGGACCAGGTCCGCGAGGCGATCGGCGGGATCGGTGACGGCCCGCTGGCCAGAGTGGACCTGGACGCCGTCCAGCGCCGGGTGGAGGCGATCCCCCGGGTGGCGAAGGCCGAGGTGTGGCGGGGCTGGCCGCACACCCTGCGGGTGAAGGTCGTCCAGCGCACGGCGGTGGCCGCCGTCAAGGGGGAGGACGGTCAGTTCACCCAGGTGGACGCCGCCGGCGTGAGCTTCGCCACCGAGGCGGCCCCGCCGGAGGGGGTGCCGGTGGTGGAACTGCGGCTCAGTCAGCAGGCCAAGGACGCGGACGGGGTGATCTCCCGTTCGCAGCTGGTTCAGGGCGCGGTGTCGGTGGCCGCCGGACTGCCGCCCGAGGTGGCGAAGCGGGCCGGAGCGGTGCTGGTGCACTCGTACGACGATATTCAGCTGCAGCTCAGCGGGGGTGCGACGGTGCGTTGGGGGAGCCCGGAGCAGACCGACCGCAAGGCCCGGACGCTGGTCGCGTTGATGGCTCAGAAGGGCTCGAACTTCGACGTGAGTGCGCCGGAGGCGCCGGCGGTGTCGGGATGATCCGGTAGGTTCTGTGCCTGAGGGAGGGGTTGACGCTGTGAAGTGTCGGCCCGACCCTTGGTGGTCACCCCGGTTTCATGTGCCGGCCGATGATCACATAGGCTCAAAAGAAAAGGGGAAGCTCGGCGTGTTCGTTGAAACACGTGCCTGGAGCCACCTAGTGTCCTGTGTCACCAGACTGTGCCCCCTGGTGATGTGACGGAGGCACAGGACTAACCCTAAAGGTCAAGTTTAGGGTTGGGGTCGGCGGTCGGCATTTCGGACATTCAGTCGGAAACCAGGCTCCCTACCCATCGACATCCGTCGGTACGATCCCCCGTCGGGTCGGGCCGACCCGGAAATTCGAGGCGAGAGGCCTTCGACGTGGCAGCACCGCAGAACTACCTCGCAGTCATCAAGGTCGTCGGAATCGGCGGCGGTGGTGTCAACGCCATCAACCGGATGATCGAGGTCGGTCTCAAGGGCGTCGAGTTCATCGCGATCAACACCGATGCGCAGGCCCTCCTGATGAGCGACGCCGACGTCAAGCTCGATGTGGGCCGTGAACTCACCCGGGGCCTCGGCGCCGGCGCCAACCCCGAGGTCGGCCGCAAGGCCGCCGAGGACCACCGCGAGGAGATCGAGGAGGTCCTCAAGGGGGCCGACATGGTCTTCGTCACCGCGGGTGAGGGTGGTGGCACGGGCACGGGCGGCGCGCCCGTGGTCGCCAACATCGCCCGTTCGCTCGGCGCCCTGACCATCGGCGTGGTCACCCGCCCCTTCACCTTCGAGGGCCGTCGCCGCGCCAACCAGGCCGAGGACGGCATTGCGAGCCTGCGCGAAGAGGTCGACACCCTCATCGTGATCCCCAACGACCGGCTGCTGTCCATCTCGGACCGCCAGGTCAGCGTGCTCGACGCGTTCCGCTCGGCCGACCAGGTCCTGCTCTCCGGTGTCCAGGGCATCACCGACCTGATCACCACCCCCGGCCTGATCAACCTCGACTTCGCCGACGTCAAGTCCGTCATGTCGGAGGCCGGTTCGGCGCTCATGGGCATCGGTTCGGCCCGCGGCGAGGACCGTGCCAAGGCGGCCGCCGTGATGGCGATCTCCTCGCCGCTGCTGGAGGCCTCGATCGACGGCGCCCGCGGCGTGCTGCTCTCCATCTCGGGCGGCTCCGACCTCGGCCTGTTCGAGATCAACGAGTCGGCCCAGCTGGTCAGCGAGGCCGCGCACCCCGAGGCCAACATCATCTTCGGCGCGGTCATCGACGACGCGCTCGGCGACGAGGTCCGGGTCACCGTCATCGCGGCCGGCTTCGACGGCGGGCAGCCGCCGGCGATCGTCCGCGACCCGGTGGTCAAGGCCACCCCCGCCGCCGCGGCCACGCCGCCGGCCGCCCCGGAGCGCCCGGCCACCCGGCCGTCCTACGGGAGCATCGGCTCGGTGACGTCGCGTTCGGAGGGGGAGACCCACGCCGCGCCGCGCGCCACCGAGACCGTGACCACCGCCCCGGTGCCGCCGCAGGTGCAGCCGGTCCGGCAGCCGTTCGTCGAGAGCCCGGCGGAGGAGCTCGACGTCCCGGATTTCCTTAAGTGATCGATCACGCCGTACGCGCGGGTGCTCACTTCGCCTTCACCGACAGGTGGGGCGGGGTGAGCACTTCGCCGTACGGGGAGCTCAACCTCGGCGGGGCGGTGGGGGACGACCCGGAGACCGTCCGGGAGAACCGGGCGATCGCCGCCGGGGAGCTCGGGCTCGACCCGGCCGACGTGGTCTGGATGAACCAGGTGCACGGCGCGCGGGTCGCCGTGGTGACGCAGCGCCAGTCGCCGGGGGACGCCCCCACGGTGGACGCGGTGGTCACCGACCGGCCGCTCGCGCTCGCCGTCCTGACCGCCGACTGCACTCCGGTGCTGCTGGCCGACCCCGTGGCGGGTGTGGTGGGCGCGGCCCACGCGGGCCGGCCCGGGCTGGCGGCCGGGGTGGTGCCCGCGGTCCTGCGGGCGATGGTCGAACTGGGGGCCGAACCCGGCCGGATCGCCGCGGCCACCGGCCCGTCGGTCTGCGGCCGGTGCTACGAGGTGCCGGCCGACCTGCGGGCGGAGGTCGCCGCGGTGGTGCCCGCCGCGTTCGCCGAGACCTCCTGGGGAACACCGGCGCTGGACGTGGCCGAGGGGGTCGCGGCCCAGCTGGCCGCCGCCGGGGTCACCGGGTTGGTGCGGTCACCGGTCTGCACCCTCGAATCCGCGGATCACTACTCCTATCGCCGCGAGCAGCGCACCGGCCGACTCGCGAGCTACGTCTGGTTGGGCTCTGATCATTGATGACGAACGACATCTACGGACCGTTCCCGGGGAGTCGCGGCGGCCTTCCCGACCAGAGCTGGCTGGAGACCCTGACGGAGGGGCAGCGGGCCCGGTACGAGGAGCTGGGGACCAACCTCGACGTGGTCGAGCGGAGGATCGCCGACGCCTGTGCGGCTGCCGGACGGCCGCGCGACGAGGTCACCCTGGTCGTCGTCACCAAGACCTACCCCGCCGAGGACACCGCGCTGTTGGCCGGACTGGGTGTGACGGATGTCGCGGAGAACCGCGACCAGGACGCCGCACCCAAGGCAGAGCAGTGCAGAAACCTTCCTCTTGACTGGCACTTCGTCGGACAGCTGCAGACCAACAAGGTCCGCTCGGTCGTCCGGTACGCGAACCACGTGCACTCGGTGGACCGGCTGCGGCTGGTCGGGTCGCTCTCCGCGGCGGTGCTCAAGTCCGAGCGCCCGGAGCTGGGTTGCCTGGTGCAGGTGGCCCTGGACAAGGAGCACGGCGAGGGGGCCCACCGGGCCGGCGTCGCCCCGGAGGACGTCGCGGAACTCACGGACGCGATCGCCGACACGCCCGGACTGCGGCTGGACGGTGTGATGACCGTCGCTCCGTTGGCCGGTCCGCTCGCCGGAGACCCGCTCCGTGCCTTCGAGCGGCTGACGGAAATCGCAACCGCAGTACGCACGACCCATCCTGCTGCCACCATGGTCTCCGCGGGAATGAGCGGTGACCTTGAGCAGGCGATTGCCGCCGGGGCGACACATGTGCGCGTCGGAACGGCGGTACTCGGAGTGAGGTCACCCCTCAGGTAACGTCACCGGGTAGTAGATCAGACTGCAGGACAAAATAGGACAGAATCTAGCAGCTCCTCGGAGCGCTAGCGAACCGTGGATCGCAGCTCCGCGGCCCCCACCCCACGAACTCTGACCGGCCGTCGGCCTGACGGGCCGTCGTGGGTGGACCGCGGAATCCGCAGGCAGGGCCGCACGGCCTGGCCGCCGGGACGGAGTCGGTCCGCACGGAGCGAGCAGAGCGAGCGACCATCGGAAGGTGCGCGTTTCGCGAAGCCGCCACCGAGCGCCAGCGAGGTGGCTATGAGCGGAGGAGACAGGAGCATGGCCGGCGCAATGCGCAAGATGGCGGTCTACCTCGGCCTCGTGGAGGACGAGACGTACGACGGTCAGGGGTACGACCCTGACGACGACTACGACGCGGACCCCGAGCCGATTCGAACGGGACAGCGGACCGAGGACATCCCCCGGCCGGCCGCCGCGCCCGCCCCGGTCTCCTCGATCACTCCGCAGCCGGTCCCGGCCGCGGTGCCGATCCGGCAGGAGACCCCGAGGATGGCCCCAGTGTCGTCCATCACACCCGAACGCCGCCACAACCTGGAGAAGAGCGCCCCGGTGATCATGCCCAAGGTAGTGAACGAACGAGAGCCCTACCGCATCACCACGCTGCACCCGCGGACCTACAACGAGGCCCGTACCATCGGGGAACAGTTCCGTGGCGGGACCCCCGTGATCATGAATCTGACCGAGATGGACGACACCGACGCGAAGCGACTCGTAGACTTCGCCGCTGGACTCGTCTTCGGTCTGCACGGCAGTATCGAGCGCGTGACACAGAAGGTGTTCCTGCTGTCGCCTGCTAACGTCGATGTCACGGCGGAGGACAAGGCTCGGATCGCCGAGGGTGGGTTCTTCAACCAGAGCTGACCCGGCCACGACTTTACGTGTGGATCTGATCAACAGTGGATTAGCGACAGGTGACGAGCGGCAGGCCCAAGGGCCCGGAACCGGGGAGAGGGAAACGCGATGGACATCGTGTGGGCGGTGCTCTACTACGCCCTGACCGTCTTCCTGGTGTTCCTGCTCGTGCGACTGGTCATGGACTGGGTCTTCCAGTTCGCGCGTTCGTGGCGGCCCGGCAAGGCCATGGTCCTGGTCCTGGAGGCCACGTACACTGTCACGGATCCGCCGCTCAAGCTTCTTCGGCGGTTCATTCCGCCGTTGCGTTTCGGGGGCGTGGCGCTCGACCTGTCCTTCTTCGTACTGATGATCATTGTGTATGTCCTGATCTCGCTTGTGCGGCCCTAGTCGTAGGTGAGCGATGCGACAGGATGCCGGTGTGCCGACGATCACGTTGAGGTGAAGAGATGCCATTGACCCCCGAGGACGTTCGGAACAAGCAGTTCACGACCGTCCGCCTGCGCGAAGGCTATGACGAGGACGAGGTCGATGCCTTCCTCGACGAGGTCGAAGGAGAGCTGACCCGCCTGCTTCGCGAGAACGAGGACCTGCGCGCCAAGCTGGCCGCCGCGACTCGCGCCGCCGCGCAGAACCAGGCGAACATGCGGAAGGAGCCGCCGCAGGACGCCCGTTCGGGCGCCCCCGTTCCGGCCGCCATATCCGGCCCGCCGGTTCCCGGCCAGCAGGGCCCCGGCCCGCAGCAGCAGCAGATGGGCCCCGGTGGTCCGCAGCAGCAGCAGATGGGCGGCCCGCAGCAGCAGCAGATGGGCAACCAGCCGCTCGGCCTGCCCTCCGGCGCCCCGCAGCTCCCCGCCGGCCCCCAGCAGATGGGCGGCCCGCAGCAGCAGATGAACCAGACCATGGGCGGCCAGCAGCAGCTGGTCCAGCCGATGGGCGGTCAGATGCTCCAGCCCATGGGCGGCCCCGGTGGCCCGCAGCAGATGGGCAACCCGATGGGCCAGGGCATGGGCCAGCAGCAGCAGATGCAGCCGATGGGCGGCCCCATGGGCGGCCCGCAGCAGCAGCAGATGGGCGGCCCCATGGGTGCCCCCATGCAGCAGCAGGGCCCCGGTGGCGACAGTGCCGCCCGCGTCCTGGCGCTCGCTCAGCAGACCGCCGACCAGGCGATCTCGGAGGCCCGTTCCGAGGCCAACAAGATCGTCGGCGAGGCCCGCAGCCGCGCCGAGGGCCTGGAGCGCGACGCCCGTGCCAAGGCCGACGCCCTGGAGCGGGACGCGCAGGAGAAGCACCGCGTCGCGATGGGCTCGCTGGAGTCCGCGCGCGCCACGCTGGAGCGCAAGGTCGAGGACCTGCGGGCGTTCGAGCGCGAGTACCGGACGCGCCTCAAGTCGTACCTGGAGACCCAGCTGCGCCAGCTGGAGTCGCAGGCCGACGACTCGCTCGCCCCGCCGCGGATCCCCGCCACCGCGTCGCTGCCGCCGGCGGCCTCGTCGATGGCTCCGGCCGGTGCCGGTGCGATGAGCGGTGCCCCGGCCTTCGGTGGCAACCAGCCGGCCTTCGGCGGCAACGCGCCGTCGTTCGGCGGGCAGAGCTCCTTCGGTGGCAACCCGCCGGCGCCGAGCTTCGGCGGCCAGGCGTCCGGTGGCAACACCGGCGCGCCGCAGATGCAGCCGGCCGGGATGACGCAGCCGATGGCGGCCGTCCGCCCGCAGCCTCCGCAGCCGATGCAGCAGGCGCCGGCGCCGATGCGGGGCTTCCTGATCGACGAGGACGGCGACAACTGAGGTTGTAGCGCGGCCTTTTGAGAGCGCCCCCTGTTCGACCCACGGGTCGGACAGGGGGCGCTCTGCTGTGGTGCGGGCGCGGGCGGGGGATGGGCGCGTGCGGGGTGGTGACGTCGCTTCGGGGGCGCGCGGGTACGGCGAAGCCGCCGTCGCCCCGGGCGGGGTGACGGCGGCTTCGGAGTCGGTCAGGCCTTGCGGAGCTGGAAGGCGAGGCCGAGGGCTTCGTCGGCGAAGGTCTCGGAGTCCCAGTCGGCCGTGCCGGCGGCGAAGTCGGTGGCCAGGACCTCCTCGGCGACGAGGGGGCCGTGCTCGGCGATGGCCTCGGCGGTCTCCTCGGTGGTGGCCCGCCAGCGCAGGACGATCCGGTCGGCGACGTCGAGACCGGAGTTCTTGCGGGCCTCCTGGATCTGGCGGATGGCGTCGCGGGCGACGCCGAGCCGCTTGAGCTCCGGGGTGATGGCCAGGTCGAGGGCGACGGTGGCGCCGGACTCATTGGCGACGGCCCAGCCCTCGCGCGGGGTCTCGGTGATGATCACCTCGTCCGGGGAGAGGGCGACCGGCTCGCCGTTCAGTTCGACCGAGGTCTCGCCGTCGGCGCGCAGTTCGGCGGCCAGGCGGGCGGCGTCGGTGGCGGCGACCGCCTTGGCGACGTCCTGCACGCCCTTGCCGAACCGCTTGCCCAGGGCGCGGAAGTTGGCCTTGGCGCTGGTGTCGACGAGCGAGCCGCCGACCTCGGCGAGCGACTCCAGGGTGGAGACGTTGAGCTCCTCGGCGATCTGCGCGCGCAGGTCGGCGGGCAGCTCGTCCCAGCCCTGGGCGGCGATCAGCGCGCGGGACAGCGGCTGACGGGTCTTCACGCCGGACTCGGCGCGGGTGGCCCGGCCGAGCTCCACCAGGCGGCGGACCAGCGCCATGTGCCGGGAGAGGTCGGTGTCGATCAGCGACTCGTCCGCCTGCGGCCAGGTGGCCAGGTGGACCGAGGCCGGGGCGTCCGCGGCGACCGGGACGACCAGGTCCTGCCAGACCTGCTCGGTGATGAACGGGGTCATCGGGGCCATCAGGCGGGTGACCGTCTCCAGCGCCTCGTGCAGGGTGGCGAGCGCGGCCGCGTCGCCCTGCCAGAAGCGGCGGCGGCCGCGGCGGACGTACCAGTTGGACAGGTCGTCGACGAAGCCGGACAGCAGCTTGCCGGCGCGCTGGGTGTCGTACGCCTCGAAGGCGGCGTCGACCTCGCGGACCAGGGTGTTCAGCTCGGAGAGCACCCAGCGGTCCAGCTGCGGGCGGTCGGCCGGGGCCGGATCGGCCGCCGAGGGGGACCAGCCGGCGGTGCGGGCGTACAGGGCCTGGAAGGCGACGGTGTTCCAGTAGGTGAGGAGGGTCTTGCGGACCACCTCCTGGATGGTGCCGTGGCCGACCCGGCGGGCCGACCAGGGCGAACCGCCGGCGGCCATGAACCAGCGGACGGCGTCGGCGCCGTGCTGGTCCATCAGCGGGATCGGCTGCAGGATGTTGCCCAGGTGCTTGGACATCTTGCGGCCGTCCTCGGCCAGGATGTGGCCCAGGCAGACGACGTTCTCGTAGCTGTTCTTGTCGAACACCAGGGTGCCGACCGCCATCAGCGTGTAGAACCAGCCACGGGTCTGGTCGATCGCCTCGGAGATGAACTGCGCCGGGTAGCGCTTCTCGAACAGCTCCTTGTTCTGGTACGGGTAGCCGTACTGGGCGAAGGGCATCGAGCCCGAGTCGTACCAGGCGTCGATGACCTCGGGGACCCGGGTCGAGGCGCCGCCGCACTCGCGGCAGGCGAAGGTCACGTCGTCGATGTACGGGCGGTGCGGGTCGAGCTCGCTCTGGTCGGTGCCGGTGAGCTCGGAGAGCTCGGCCAGCGAGCCGACGCAGGTGAGGTGGCCCTCCTCGCAGCGCCAGATCGGCAGCGGGGTGCCCCAGTAGCGGTTACGGCTGAGCGCCCAGTCGATGTTGTTGTTCAGCCAGTCGCCGAAGCGGCCGTGCTTCACGTTCTCCGGGTACCAGTTGGTGGCCTCGTTCTCCCGGATCAGGGCGTCCTTGACCGCGGTGGTGCGGATGTACCAGGACGGCTGCGCGTAGTAGAGCAGCGCGGTGTGGCAGCGCCAGCAGTGCGGGTAGCTGTGCTCGTACGGGAGGTGGCGGAAGAGCAGGCCGCGCTCCTTGAGGTCCGCGACCAGGGCCTCGTCGGCCTTCTTGAAGAACTGGCCGCCGACCAGCGGGACCTCGGGGGCGAAGGTGCCGTCGGCGAGCACCGGGTTGACCACCGGCAGGCCGTACCTGCGGCAGGTCGCGAGGTCGTCCGCGCCGAAGGCGGGCGACTGGTGGACGATGCCGGTGCCGTCCTCGGTGGTGACGTAGTCGGCGTTGAGGACGTAGTGCGCGTTCTCGATCTCGACCAGGTCGAACGGGCGGCGGTAGGCCCAGCGCTCCATCTCGGCGCCGGTGAAGGACTCGCCGGTGGCCTCCCAGCCCTCGCCGAGGGCCTTGGCGAGCAGCGGCTCGGCGACGACCAGCTTCTCCTCGCCGTCGGTGGCCACCACGTAGGTGACCTCCGGGTGGACGGCGGCGGCGGTGTTGGAGACCAGGGTCCACGGGGTGGTGGTCCAGACCAGCAGCGCGGCCCGGCCGGCCAGCGGGCCGCTGGTCAGCGGGAAGCGGACGAAGACCGAGGGGTCGACGACGGTCTCGTAGCCCTGGGCCAGCTCGTGGTCGGACAGGCCGGTGCCGCAGCGCGGGCACCAGGGGGCGACCCGGTGGTCCTGGACCAGCAGGCCCTTGTCGAAGATCTGCTTGAGCGACCACCAGACGGACTGGACGTACGACGGGTCCATCGTCCGGTAGGCCTCGTCGAGGTCGACCCAGTACCCCATGCGGGTGGTCAGCTCGGTGAAGGCGTCGGTGTGGCGGGTCACCGACTCGCGGCACTTGGCGTTGAACTCGGCGATGCCGTACGCCTCGATGTCCTGCTTGCCGGAGAAGCCCAGCTCCTTCTCGACGGCGAGCTCGACCGGGAGGCCGTGGCAGTCCCAGCCGGCCTTGCGGGCGACGTGGTAGCCCTTCATCGTCCGGAAGCGGGGGAAGACGTCCTTGAAGACGCGGGCCTCGATGTGGTGGGCGCCGGGCATGCCGTTGGCGGTCGGCGGGCCCTCGTAGAAGACCCACTCGGGGCGGCCCTCGGACTGCTCCAGGCTGCGCTGGAAGATCTTGTTGTCCTGCCAGAACGACAGGATCTGGTGTTCGAGGGCGGGCAGGTCCACCTGTGCGGGGACGGAGTTGTAGGTGCTCATCGCGGGCGTCATACCTCCGGCGGATGTGAACGGGATCCGACGGAGGGACGAGACGGCGAGCCGCCCCGCGGTACCACCCTCCTTGGCCGCGGTGCTGCTGCGGCCCTCTTGTTTGGGCTTGCTGCCGGGTCTAGTGGGCCGGCCCGCGCGGTGGCGGGCGGCCGTTCTTCCGGCGGCTCCGGGGTGATCTTCCCGCCGTGCACACCCCCGGGCTCGCACCGTCCCCGGGTCGCTGGTGGCTGCGTACGTCGGTACTCGTCCCATCTGCGCCTTGCAGGGCCAGTGTATCGGCCGGGCGAGTCGGTTTGTCCAAATCGTTTTTCCCCGCGGTGGACGACCGGGGCGCTCCGGGGCCGGCGGCGGTGGTGGTTAGGCGGGGGTGATCTGGGCACAAGTCTGGTCAGCGCGCGGGGCGTGGCGGCTGGGGCGGCTGCCTGGGTGGGGTCATCATGGGGCGTCGGAATGTCATGTTGTGACCGGTTTTGATCGGGATTATCGTTCCGGCACTGGAGGCCGCCGGGAACCGGCGGCTCGATTCGTTCGTAGATGGGGTCGAAGCCATGGCTGAGAAGGCAACCGGCGCGGGTACCGCCACCAAGCGGGCACGCAAGGCCGTGGCGGCCGATCCAGGGGAGGGGACCGTGACCACTACCGCACGGCAGAAGAGCAGCACCGACACCGTCACCGTGCCGCGCGGCGCCGAGTCGGTGGACCCGGCCACGCTGCCGGTCCGGCCCGGCGAGGACCCGTGGACCACCGACGAGGTCCACGAGCTGCACACCGAGCTCATCAGCGAGCTGGAGCGGCTGCAGAATGAGATCGACGCCGCCGAGGCGGCCATCTCCGGCCTGATGCGTGACTCCAACGACGGAGCCGGTGACGACCAGGTGGACGCCGGTACGAAGAACATCTCGCGGGAGAGCGAGCTCGCGCTCGCCAACAACGCCCGGGACAGCCTCGCCCAGACCGAGCGGGCCCTGACCAGGCTGGAGGGCGTCGGCTTCGGCACCTGCGAGTCCTGCGGGCAGGCCATCGGGAAGGCCCGGATGCAGGCCTTCCCCCGGGCCACGCTCTGCGTGCAGTGCAAGGCCAAGCAGGAACGCCGCTGACGCGGCCGACCGGGGCGGCGCAGGGGGTCGGGCTTGCCGTACGCTCGACCCCGTAACGTCGCCTGAATCCTCGGGACACGTCCGGTTCGGAGGTGTCCGGTACGGCGACCAATGGGCCCACCCTCCCCCACCTCCAACCGGGGGAGCTCCACCGGCAGCGGAGCGGATCATCAGTACGCAAGGTTCCCCCCAGACGCGGGACGACGCCGTCCCGACCCCCGCCGAAGCCGTGGAGGTGGCCGTGGCCGAGTCCACCGAGCCCGCCGAGCCTGCTGGGCCCACCGAGGCGAGCGCCCCGGCCGCGGCGGAGGCGCCGAAGGGCCGTCGGCGGGTCGGCGTGCTGATGGTCGTCGCGCTGCTCGCCTTCCTGATCGACCTCGGCAGCAAGCTGCTGGTCGTGGCCCGGCTGGAGAACCACGCGGCGATCAAGGTGATCGGGGACGTCGTCACCTTCCAGGTCATCCGCAACTCCGGCGCCGCCTTCGGCATGGGGCAGGCGCTGACCGTCGTCTTCACGATGATCGCCTCGGCCGTCATCGTGGTGATCTGGCGGATCGCCCGCCGGCTGTACAGCCTGCCCTGGGCGATCGCGCTCGGGCTGCTGCTCGGCGGGGCCCTGGGCAACCTCACCGACCGGCTGTTCCGCTCGCCGGGCGTCTTCCGCGGGCACGTCGTCGACTTCATCTCCGTCCAGCACTTCGCGGTCTTCAACCTCGCCGACTCGGCGATCGTCTGCGGCGGAATCCTCGTCGTGCTGCTCTCCTTCCGGGGCAGCAACCCGGACGGCACCGTCCACCAGCAGGGCGGCAAGACCGAGTAGCAGGGGCCCCGGGCGGTCGGGCGGGCGGCGGAGGGCCGCGGTTCCGGCATACTCGTACGGGTGAGTACCGCAGCGCAGATCCGCAGCCTCCCCGTACCCGACGGCCTGGAGGGCGAGCGCCTCGACGCCGCCCTCGCCCGGATGTTCGGCTTCTCCCGGACGAAGGCCGCCGAGTTGGCCGCCGACGGCAAGGTGACGCTCGACGGCGCCGTGGCCGGAAAGTCGGACCGGGTGACCGCCGGCTCCTGGCTGGAGGTCGAGATCCCGGCCCCCGCCGCCCCCGTGCGGATCATCGCCGAGCCGGTCGAGGGCATGCGGATCATCCACGACGACGAGGACATCGTGCTCGTCGACAAGCCGGTCGGCGTCGCCGCCCACCCCAGCCCCGGCTGGACCGGCACCACCGTCATCGGCGGGCTCGCCGCGGCCGGCTACCGGATCTCCACCTCCGGCGCCGCCGAGCGCCAGGGCGTCGTGCACCGGCTGGACGTCGGCACCTCCGGGCTGATGGTCGTCGCCAAGTCCGAGCGCGCGTACACCGACCTCAAGCGGCAGTTCCACGACCGGATCACCGAGAAGCGCTACCACGCCCTCGTGCAGGGGCACCCGGACCCGCTGAGCGGCACCGTGGACGCGCCGATCGGGCGGCACCCCAGCTCGGACTGGAAGTGGGCCGTGACCAAGGACGGCAAGCCGTCCGTCACCCACTACGACCTGATCGAGGCCTACCGCTCGGCCTCGCTGCTCGACATCAAGCTGGAGACCGGGCGCACCCACCAGATCCGGGTCCACATGTCCGCGCTGCGCCACCCCTGCGTGGGCGACCTGACCTACGGCGCCGACCCGACGCTGGCCAAGCGGCTCGGGCTGACCCGGCAGTGGCTGCACGCCGTGTCGCTCGGCTTCGAGCACCCGGCGGACGGGCAGTGGGTCGAGTTCTCCAGCGAGTACTCGCCCGACCTGCGCAAGGCGCTCGACATCATCTCGTCGGAGAGCTGAGATGACGGCGGCCATCCGGACCGCGGCGGGCGCCGCGGACCTGGCGCTGGTGCGGGACGTGCGGCGCGAGGTGTTCATCGTCGAGCAGAACGTGCCGGAGGAGCTGGAGTACGACGAGTACGACGCGACCTCGGTGCACCTGCTGGCCGTGACGGCGGACGGGACCGCGCTCGGGACCGGACGGCTGATCTTCGGGGAGCAGGCGCTGAAGCTCACCGGGGGTGTCGAGGGCAGGGTGCTGCTCGGACGCCTCGCGGTGGTGTCGGCGGCCCGGGGGACCGGGCTCGGGGCCCAGCTGGTGCGGGCGATCGAGGCGGCCGGGCTCGACCGTGGGGCCGTCGAGGTGGAACTGCACGCGCAGGTGCGGGCGCTGGGGTTCTACGAGCGGCTGGGGTACGCGGCCGAGGGCCCGGTGTACGAGGACGCGGGGATACCGCATCGGACGATGACGCGGGTGCTGTAGGGCGTGCCCTGTGGATCCCCGTACCCCTGGTGGGGTGCGGGGATCTCCGTCGTCCCGTGCCGTACCAGGGCGCAACGGGGTGAACGGGGCGGAAGCGGCGGCTTCGGCGGTGGCCTTATCGGACGCCTACCCGGGGGGCGGATACGATCAGCCCCCATGGAGTTCGGTGGGGCGTGGCGCCGGTGGCGCAGCCGGGGTACGACGGTGCGGCGCAGGGTGGTGGCCGGTGCGGTGGCCCTGGTGGTGGTGGCCGGGGTCGGTACGGCGACGGTGGCGTCCGGCGGTGAGCCGGCGGTCCATCAGGAGGACCGTTTCCTCGCCATGCCGGAGACCCCCGGCAGTGACCAGCAGGTCCAGGTGGACACCTCCTTCTTCACCACCGGCAGCACCCCGCGCCCGGCGGTCCTGCTCGCGCACGGCTTCGGCGGTTCCAAGGACGGCGAGCGCGAACGCGCCCAACAGCTGGCCCGGCAGGGCTACGCGGTGCTGACCTGGTCGGCGCGCGGCTTCGGGCACTCGGGCGGGAAGATCGGCCTCAACGCGCCCGACCGCGAGGTCGAGGACGTCAAGCACCTGGTGGACTGGCTGGCCCAGCGGCCCGAGGTGCAGCTCGACGGGCCCGGCGACCCCCGGGTCGGCATCACCGGTGCCTCGTACGGCGGCGCCGTCTCGCTGCTGGCCTCCGCGTACGACCACCGGATCGACGCGGTGGCCACCCAGATCACCTGGTGGAACCTCGCCGACGCGCTGTTCCCGCAGGGCGTGCAGGGCTCGGGCGCCGTCGACGGCGTGTTCAAGAAGCTCTGGGCCGGGATCTTCTTCACCACCGGCGCGGCCGGCGACCTCGGGCCCTCCGGCGGCGCGCCGCGCGGCGGCGGGGCCGGGCAGGGAGGGCCGGGGCAGGGCGGCGACGCCGCGGGCGGGCCGGTCGGCTGCGGGCGGTTCCTGGAGTCGCTCTGCCAGATGTACGACCGGGTCGCCACCGCCGGGCACGCCGACCCGGAGGCCGTCGCGCTGCTGGACCGCTCCAGCCCGTCCTCGGTGGCCGCGCAGCTCAAGGCGCCCACCCTGGTCGTGCAGGGCCAGCAGGACTCGCTGTTCCCGCTCGACCAGGGCGACCGGATCGCCCGGGCCGTCGCGGCCAACGGGGCGCCGGTCTCGGTGGACTGGTTCGCCGGCGGGCACGACGGCGGCACCGACACCAGCGCCCGGGTCGACGACCGGGTGACCGCCTGGTTCGACCACTACCTGAAGGGGCAGGGCGACGACACCGGCCCCGCGTTCCGGGTCACCCGCACCGGGGGCGTCGACTCCACCGGCTTCCAGGCCGTGCTGCGCGGCGCCTCCGCCGACCGCTACCCGGGCCTGGGCGGAACCGGCTCCCACGGTGTCGAACTGGCCGGCGGTGAGCAGACCATCGCCAACCCGCCCGGCGGGGCTCCGCCCGGGATCTCGACGCTGCCCGGGATCGGCGCGCTCAGCCAGGCCGCCTCGCTGGGCGCCGGGCTGTCGCTCGACTTCCCCGGCCAGCACGCCGCCTTCGACTCCGCGCCGCTGGACCAGCCGCTGCACCTGACCGGGCAGCCCACCGTGCCCGTCCAGGTGCGCGCCGACCGGCCGGACGCGGTGTTCTTCGCCAAGCTGTACGACGTGGGCCCGGACGGCAAGGCCGTGCTCCCGCAGCAGCTCGCCGCCCCGCTGCGGGTCACCGGCGCCGACGCGGGCCGCACCGTCACGGTCGCGCTGCCCGCCGTCGACCACACCTTCGCCGCCGGGCACCGGCTGCGGCTCGTCCTGGCCGCCACCGACCTCGCGTACGCCTCGCCCGTCGAGCCCGCCACCTACCGGGTCGCGCCGGCCGGGGCGCTCACCGTGCCGACCGACGACGAACTCGTCACCGAGGCCACGCCGCTGCCCGCGCGCACCTGGCTGCTGCCGCTGGCGGCCGTCGTGGTGGCGCTCGGCCTGGTGCTGTCGCCCCGGCTGCTGCGCCGCCGTCGGCGGGGGGCGGGCGACGGGCCGGCGTACGATCCGGTGCTGGCCGGGGTGCCGTTGCAGATCACCGGCCTGAGCAAGCGCTACAAGGGCGCTCAGGACCGTTACGCCGTGCGGGAGTTGGGCTTCCGGGTGGAGCAGGGGCAGGTGCTCGGCCTGCTCGGGCCCAACGGCGCCGGCAAGACCACCACGCTGCGGATGCTGATGGGCCTGATCCGGCCCGACGCGGGCGAGATCCGGATCTTCGGCCACCTGGTGCGCCCCGGCGCACCGGTGCTCTCCCGGGTCGGCGCCTTCGTCGAGGGCGCGGGCTTCCTGCCGCACCTCACCGGCCGGGCCAACCTGCGGCTGTACTGGCAGGCCACCGGCCGGCCGGAGGCGGACGCCCGCTTCGACGAGGCGCTGGCCATCGCCGGTCTCGGCGAGGCGCTCGACCGCGCGGTGCGGACCTACTCGCAGGGCATGCGGCAGCGGCTCGCCATCGCCCAGGCCATGCTCGGGATGCCGGACCTGCTGATCCTCGACGAGCCGACCAACGGGCTCGACCCGCCGCAGATCCGCGAGATGCGCGAGGTGATGATCCGGTACGCCGCCGCCGGCCGTACCGTCATCGTCTCCAGCCACCTGCTCGCCGAGGTCGAGCAGAGCTGCACGGACCTGGTGGTGATGGACCGCGGGCGGCTGATCACCACCGGAGCCGTCGGCGAGATCGTCGGTGCGGGCGAGCTGCTGTTCCTCGGCGTGCCCGCCGGGTACGAGCCCGGGTCGGTCGTCGAGAAGGTGGGCGTGCTGGCCGGGGTCGGTTCGGCGGAGGCCGTCGAGGGCGGGCTGCTGGTGCGCCTGGACGGGCTGGCGGCGCACGAACTGCTGGCCGAACTGGTGCGCCTCGGCGTGCCGGTGGAGAGCGCCGGGCCGCAGCGGCGGCTGGAGGACGCGTTCCTGTCGTTGATCGGAGGTGCGGCGTGAGCAGTGGCGTGAGTGGTGGGGCGAGCGGTGACGTGAGCGGTGACGTGAGCAGCGATGTGAGCAGTGGCGCGAGCGGCGTCGTGTCGGCGGACCACGCCGAGGGGTACCGGGCGGGCCGGACGCTGCCGCTGCGGGTGGAGGCGATGCGCCAACTGCGGCGCCGCCGCACCCTGGTGATCGGCGCGGTGCTGGCCGCCCTGCCGTTCGTGATGCTGGCCGCGTTCCAGATCGGCGGCACCCCGAGCCGCCCCGACCGGACCACCTTCATCGACCTGGCCACCGCGTCCGGGCCCAACTTCGCCGCCACCATGCTGTTCGTGGGCACCGGCTTCCTGCTGGTCATCCCGGTGGCGCTGTTCTGCGGCGACACGGTCGCCTCCGAGGCGAGCTGGTCCTCGCTGCGCTACCTGCTGGCCGCGCCGGTGCCCCGGGCCCGGCTGCTGGCCCGCAAGTTCGCGGTCGGGCTGGCGTTCTCGGCGGTGGCGGTGGCGATGCTGCCGCTGATCGGGCTGGTCGTCGGCACCGCCGCGTACGGCTGGGGGGACCTCAAGCTGCCCACCGGGGCCAGCCTTTCGGCCGGGGAGGCGCTGCCCCGGCTGGCCGTCGCGGCGGCCTACGTGTTCCTCGCCGAGATCGTGATCGCCGCGCTGGCGTTCTGGCTCTCCACGGCGACGGACGCGCCGCTGGGCGCCGTCGGCGGGGCGGTGTTCGCGTCGATCATCACCGGGGTGCTGGACGCCGTCACGGCGCTGGGGGGCCTGCGGGAGTGGCTGCCCGCACACTGGCAGTACGCCTGGGCGGACGCCCTGCAGCCGCAGTTGGAGTGGGGCGGCATGGTGCAGGGCGTCTCGCTGTCGCTGTCGTACGCGGCGGTGCTGCTCGCGCTGGCGTTCCGGGGGTTCGCGCGCAAGGACGTGGTGTCGTAGGGCCGTCGTGCTGCGGGCCCGCCGCGTGGGTGCGGCGGGCCCGGGTGACAGACGTGGGGCCCGGCGTGGGGCCCCGGGGTGGGGTCAGGCGATCGGGGCGTTCGCGCGCTCGATCCGCTGGGTGCCGGTGCGGGTGCGGTAGGAGCGGGTCCAGCTGCTGGTCGCGTCCTTGCGGGTGCGGTCGGAGAGGACGTAGTAGTCCATCTGGGTCTGCTCGGGCGTGATGTCCAGGACTCCGTAGCCGTGCGAGTCCAGGTCGACCCACTTGACGTGCGGGTTGGCCGTCCTGATCGCGGTGCCGGCCGCCAGTGAGACGGTCTGCGGGGCGACCTTCAGGAGGTCGTCGACGTTGTCGGAGGTCACCGAGGTGACCACGAACTCGGTGGCGACACTGCCGGACAGCGGGTAGGTGGCGGCCTCGTTCGGGACGTCGGCGGCCCAGGCGGAGTGGATGTCGCCGGTCAGGAAGACGGTGTTGGTGATGCCGTTCGCCTTGAGGTGGCCGAGCAGCTCGCGGCGGTCGTGGGTGTAGCCGTCCCACTGGTCGGGGTTGACCGCCACGCCCTCGCCGGGCAGGCCGAGCAGCTTGGCCAGCGGGCGCAGCAGGTAGTCGGGCAGCGAGAGGAAGGCGACCGGGGAGATCATCACCTCGTTGCCGATCAGCCGCCAGGTGGTGTCGGAGGCGGACAACCCGGCCTTGAGCCAGTCCAGTTGGGCGCGGCCGGTGAGGGTGCGGTCGGCCGAGTCGACGGCACCGCTGCCCGTCTTCGCCTGCTGGGAGCGGAACGAGCGCTGGTCCATCAGGTGCAGGTCGGCGAGCTTGCCGTAGCGCAGGCGGCGGTAGGTGGTGCCGGCGATCGAGGGCCGGACCGGCATCCACTCGAAGTAGGCCTGCTTGGCGGCGGCCATCCGGTCGGCCCAGGCGCCCTCGGTGCCCGGGGTGTGGTTCTCGGCGCCGCCGGACCAGGCGTCGTTGGCGAACTCGTGGTCGTCCCAGATCGCGATGGTCGGGAGCTTGGCGTGCAGGGCCTGGAGGTCGTCGTCGGTCTTGTACTGGCCGTGCCTGGTGCGGTAGTCGGCGAGGGTGAGGATCTCGTGGGTGGGGGCGTGCGGGCGCACGACCGTGCCGCGGGCGCAGAACTCGCCGGTCTTGTACTCGTAGATGTAGTCGCCGAGGAAGAGGAAGGCGTCCAGGTCGCCGCGGGCGGCGAGGTGGCGGTAGGCGGAGAAGTAGCCGCCCTCCCAGTTGGCGCAGGAGGCGACGCCGAACCGCAGCCGGGAGAGGGCGGCGTCGGTGGCGGGGGTGGTGCGGGTGCGGCCGGTGGGGGAGGCGGCGGTGCCGGTACCGGCGGTGGCGGTGGCGGTGAAGCGGTACCAGTAGGGGGTGTCCGGGGTCAGGCCGCGGACGTCGGCCTTGACGGTGTGGTCGGCGACGGCGGTGGCGGTCACCGTGCCGCTCGCGACGACGCGGGTGAAGGCCTGGTCGGCGGCCAGCTCCCAGCGGACCTCGGTGTCGGGGCCGAGGCCCGAGCCGGGGACGGCCTCGGGGCGGGGCGTCACCCTGGTCCAGAGCAGGACGCCGTCGGGGAGGGGGTCGCCGGAGGCTATGCCGTGCAGGAAGCGGGGGGCGGCTTCGGGGGTTCCGGGGGCCTGGGCGGCTCCGGCGGCCTGGGCCGGCTCGGCGGCTTCGGCGGGGGTGGGGAGGGCGATCGGGAGGGCGGCGGTCGCGCCGGCGGCCAGCGCGCCGGCCTTCAGGACCTGGCGGCGGCGCGGGTGGGCGGGGGTCATGTCATGGACAAGATCGTTCACGTCCGGAAGGTTACCCGCTAGTAAAGCGTAGGTAAATCAGGTGACCTGACGACCCGTCGTGGAGGGGAAAGGGGCTGCGGTTCGGCGCGGGCGGGCCGGGGAAGTCGGGGCGGGCCGGCCGGGGAAGTCGGGTCGCCGGATCATGCGGGATCATGGGGGAGTACCCGCCCTCAGCTGCCGAAGGACCCCGACCGTGGCCCAGATCGTCCTCTTCCACTCCGCCCTCGGGCTGCGCCCCGCCGTCCACGCCGCCGCCGACCGGCTGCGCGCCGCCGGGCACACCGTGCACACCCCGGACCTGTACGACGGGCGGACCTTCGACGACATCGAGGCCGGACTGGCGTACCAGGAGGAGGTCGGCGGCAGCGAGGAACTGCTGCGCCGGGCCGTCACCGCCGCCGCTCCGCTGTCGGACGGCGGCCTGGTCTACGCGGGCTTCTCGCTCGGCGGCTCGCTCGCGCAGAACCTCGCCCTCGCCGACGACAAGGCCCGCGGCCTGCTGCTCCTGCACGGCACCTCCGACCTGCGCGAGGACGCGGCCACCGAGATCCCGGTGCAACTGCACGTCGCCGAGCCGGACCCGTTCGAGACCGAGGACTGGCTGAACGCCTGGTACCTGGGGATGCGGCGGGCCGGGGCCGACGTCGAGGTTCACCGCTACCGGGGCGCCGGGCACCTGTTCACCGACACCGAGCTGGCCGACTGCGACGCCGAGGCGGCGGAGCGGGCCTGGGCCATCGCGCTGGACTTCCTCGGCGAGCTGGATTCCTGACCGGGAGGTGAGGGGGTCGTCGGGGCGGCCGGTCAGCCGGCGAGCCCCGGCACCACCAGGCCGGACTCGTACGCGATCACCACGGCGTGGGTCCGGTTCTGCGCGCCGAGCTTGGTCAGCACGTTCCCGACGTGCGTCTTCACCGTCTCCAGGCTCACCCTGAGCGACTCCGCGATCTCCGGGTTGGACTGGCCCGTGGCCATCGACCGCAGCACCTCCTCCTCCCGCACCGTCAACGCCGCCCGGGGCAGCGCCTCGGCGGAGTCCAGCGGGCGGGCGGAGACCATCCGGCGCAGCGCCGCCGGGAAGAGGATCGCCTCCCCGGCCGCCGCCACCCGCACCGCCTCCGCGATCTGCCGTACCGGAAGCCGCTTCAGCACGAACCCGCTCGCCCCCGCGCTGAGCGCGGCGGTGACGTAGCCGTCGTTCTCGAAGGTGGTGATCACCACGACCTTCGGCGGCGCGGCCGACTCGGCCAGCAGCTGCCGGGTGGCCTCGATCCCGTTGCGGCGCGGCATCCGTACGTCCATCAGGACCACGTCCGGCCGCAGCCGCTGCGCCTGGTCGACCGCGTCGACGCCGTCGGACGCCTCCCCGACCACCGTGATCCCCGGCTGCACCGCGAGCAGGGTGCGCAGGCCGCTGCGGGTCACCTCGTCGTCGTCCGCGATCAGGAGGGTGACGGGGGCGTTGCCCGGGGCGTCGGTGGGGTCCGGGCCGGTCATGCCGACAACCGCACGGGCAACTGCACGGCCAGCCGCCAGGCCTGGGGCCCGTCCGGCCCGGCCTCGATCTCGCCGTGCAGCAGCCGGACCCGCTCGGCCAGGCCCGGCAGGCCGTGGCCGGACGTCGGGAAGGCGCCCTGGCGCGGACCCGTCCCGGTCCGGTTGACCACGCTGAGCTCCAGGGTGTCCGGCCCGGCCGCCACCCGGACCTCGATCGGGCCGCCGGCTCCGTGCCGCAGCGCGTTCGTCAGCCCCTCCTGGAGGATCCGGTACGCCGCTCGGGAGAGCGTCCCCTGCACCTGCGCCAGCTCGCCGGACAGCTCCGGCTCCACCACCGCGCCGGCGTGCCGCAACCGGTCCAGCAGCTCGGGCAGGTCGGCCAAGGTCCGGGCCGGGGCCGCCCCCGATTCCTCCTCGCGCAGCGCACCCAGCACGTAGTCCAGGTCCTCCAGGGCGGCCCGGGTCGACTCCTCGATGCTGCGCATGGCGGCCCGCGCCGCCACCGGGTCGGCGGAGAGCACCTCGCCCGCCACCGCCGCCTGGATCGTGGCCGCCGTCAGGGTGTGCCCGATCGAGTCGTGCAACTCGTGCGCCAGCCGGTTGCGTTCGGCCAGCCGGCGCTCCCGCTCCGCCGCCATCGCCAGCCGCTCGGCCGCCGACGGCCCCAGCAGCTTCGGGGCCAGACCGCGCAGGGCGCTCGCCACCGCCGCGCACACCACCGGCGCCAGCAGCAGGCAGGCCGCCGCCACCACCCAGCTCCAGACGCCCGTCACCTGCACCGACCGGTCGGGCCAGCTCAGCCGGGCATCACCGGAGACCCAGCCGCCCGGCAGGGCCACGGCCGCGCCGAGCAGGACGAGGCTCACCAGGCCCCCCACCCAGCCCAGCGCCACGTGCAGCAGCAGCCACAGCGGGGTGCGCCAGCGGTCGGTGCCGGGGGTGTCCGCCGCCCGGGTGTCGGACACCGGATCCGGCAGCGGCACCCGCAGCAGCCGGCGGGCGCCGCCGATCAGCACCCGCCGGGTGGTGCGGGCCAGCCCGACCACGGCGAGCAGCGCCGCCCAGGCCAGCAGGGTGAGCACCGCCCGTGCGAGGTAGGGGCCGGACGGCCAGGCCATCATCGGCAGCATCGCGAACGGCAGCAGCGGCAGGCTCGCCAGCGCGCCGAGGAAGGCGAACAGCACACCCGAGTACGTGGAGCCGCGCAGCAGCGGCCGGATTCCCCTGATCATGATCACCAGTATTGCGGCGCAGCTCGTGGGGGTCCTCCCCCGATCGGGGGAGCGTTCGTTCCGGCCTTCCGGCCTCGGTCCTTCCGGCCTCGGCGTTTCTGCTCCGGCGGGAAAGCTACGGCGAGGCGGCCCCGGAGGCATCGGCGCGGCCCCGGGTGAGCAGGCGGGTCGTGCTGCCGTCGTCCTCCGTGATGTCGCGGACGTGCCGGAAGCCGATCCTGCCCAGCAACGCCAGCGAAGCGAGGTTGGCGTCGGCGACCGTCGCGTGCACCTCGGCCAGCCCCAGGGCGGTGAAGCCGTAGTCGACGATCGCGGCCGCCAGTTCGGTGCCCAGGCCGCGGCCCCACGCCTCCGGGGCCAGCGCGTAGACGATCTCGAAGCCCTCGACCACGGTGGTGGGCTTGATCTCGGCGTGCCCGACGAGGCGGCCGTCGTGCCGCACGGCCCAGACGTCGAACCGGTTCGAGGCGTAGACCTGGGTGAAGACGCGGCCGAACAGGGCCCGGTCCTCGGCCTCGGACTGCGGGCCGTCGCCCATCCACCGGGACACCTGCCGGTTCTGGAACAGCGCCACGAAGTCCTCTTCGTCCGCGAGGACGTAGGGGTCGAGCAGCAGGCGCTCGGTACGCAGGGTCGGGGTCATGTCGGGCGACGGTACGGGGGCCGTCGCCCGCCCGGCAAGCGGCTTTCGGGAGGTTGGAGCACCGGTGGCGATCGCGGTCGAACGGGTGTCGGGGGCGGCGTCGTGGGGATCACATCGCGGGCTCCGAACGGACGGATATCATCCGGGAATGGTCAACCTTCGCACCCGCACGGTGGTTTTCGATCTCGACGGCACGCTCTGCTTCGACGGGCGGACGATCGACGGTCGGATCCTGACGGCGATCGGGGAGTGCGAGCGGGCCGGGTACCGGGTGGTCTTCGCGTCGGCCAGGCCGGTTCGGGACATGCTGCCGGTGCTCGACGGCGCCTTCCCGGCCGCGATGCTGATCGGCGGGAACGGGAGCCTGGTGTCGGTCGACGGGCAGGTGCGGGCCCGGGCCGTGTTCGAACCGGCGGTGCTGGGCGGGCTGATGGCGGCGGTCGCGCGCTACGAGGCGGGCTATCTCGCGGACGGGCCCTGGGACTACGCGTACACCGGGCCGGTGGACCACCCGATCCGGGGCCGCGTCGACCAGGGCGGCCTGGCGAGCCGGGTGGAGCTGGCCGAGCTGCCCGAGGTGGTGAAGTTCCTGGTCGTCGAGGCGTCGGACATGGCGGAACTCGCCGAGGCCGGCCGGGGGCTCGGGCTGATGGTGAACCACCACCTCGACGAGGCGATCATCGACTTCGCGCCCGGTTCCACGACGAAGTGGGAGGCCCTGACGTCGATGGGCATCGGCGCGTACGCGGCCTTCGGCAACGACATCAACGACTTCGACCTGTTGCGCAACGCCGAGCGGGCGGTGCGGGTCGGCACGCATTCCGGGCTGGACGGCGTCGCCCACGTCAGCGTCGCGGCCGAACCGGAGGCGGTGGCGGCCGAGATCGCGCTGCTGGCGCGGACGGCCGAGGACCGGTAGGGCGCCGGGGTGCCTGCCGCCACAGGTGCCTGATCCGGGCGGCCGCCTTCTGAACCAGCCTTGATCTCAAGGGCGGTTGAGGTTCTACGGTGGCCGTGTTCCGGTGATCGCTCGAAGGGGGCGAATGGACATGGCAGTCCGGGAGTACTCGCAGGAGGAGCTGGCCGCCCAGCCCATCGGCGCGTGGAGCGGTGAGGCGTGCCGGCGGGTGGTCGGGGCCCTCCGTGCGCAGTTGGCGGTGGAGGACCTCACGCAGCCGCACTGGTGGACGCTCAACCACGTGGCCGGAGATCCGGGCCGGTGGACCCGGGCGGCGTTGGTCGAGCGGCTGGCGAGGTACGAGGACCTCGGGATCGACTTCGGCGGCGTCTTCGACGACCTCGTCGCCCGGGGGTGGCTGACGGAGGAGGCGGGGGCCATGACGCTGACCGAGGCGGGGGAGGCCGGCCGCCTCCGGGCGCGGGAGCGCAATCTGCGGGTGCACCGGCAGACGCACGAGGGCATCGGCGCGGCCGAGTTCGCGACCACGATCGACGTCCTGCGTCGGATGGTCGCCAACCTGGGGGGCGACGGGAACCTGCCCGACTGAAGGGTGTCGAGGTGGCCGCAGCGCGGGAAGTCGGGTAGGTCGACTTCCTGCGCTGCTCTCATGTGACGCAGGTCACGTCGAACGCAGAACCTGCGCGCGGTCGCGGGCGTCTGGCTGGTGTGAGATCACGCAGGAGAGCACTGGACGAGCTGGACGAGGAACGCCTCGTCCGGCTGATCGCCAGAAGTGACCGCGCGGCGTTCGACGAGCTGTACCGGCGCACGTCGCCGTGGCTGGCGGTGCGGTTGCGCCGTCGCTGCGCGGACGAGCAGATCGTCGCCGAGGTCATGCAGGAGACCTATCTGGCGGTGTGGCGCGCGGCCGGCGCGTTCGCCGGGAGCGCCGTCGGCGGGACGGCCGTCGGGTGGCTGTGGACGATCGCGGCGCGCCGCCTCGTCGACGCCTTCCGCCGTCGTGCCCACCACGCCGAACCGCCGGCCGCCGCCGCCGAGCGGGCCGTGGTGCCCGCGGCGGAGGAGGAGGCGCTCGCCGGGACCGTCGGCGGCGACGTGGGCGACGCCCTGCGGCGGCTGGCGCCGGAACTCCGAGACGTACTACAGGCGACGGTGCTCGACGGGCTCTCCGTCCGGGAGACCGCCGTCCTGCTCAGACTGCCCGAAGGCACGGTCAAGACCCGTGCCCGCCGGGCCCGGATCGCGATGCGGGAGGCGCTGGCATGAACGCGGAACACGCGTCGAGGCGGCTGATCGACGACTACGCGCGTGGTGACACGGCGATGGCCGCGGACACGGTGTGGGCGCTGGAGGCCCACCTGGAGACGTGCGCGCCGTGCCGGAGCCTGCTGGCGGCCTCCGTGGCCACCGAGGCGCCCGGCGTCGCCGCGCTCGTCGACACCGTCCGGGCCGGTCTGGACGCGCAGTTGGGCGTGTCCGTCGGGGCGCCCCGGCGGCGGCACCGCCCGACGTGGGTGTCGGCCTGGCTGACACCGGCCATGACCCCGTGGCTGGCGATGACCGCCGTCGTCACCCTGGTGGCGCTGCTGCTGGACGTGGCCGCGCCGGCGAAGGTCTTCGGCGGCGCCTCGATGGTGGCGCTGATCGCGCCCGTGCTGCCGCTGTGCGGTGTCGCCGCATCGTGGTCGCGCGGTCTGGACCCGGCGTACGAACTGACCGCCTCGACCGCCCGGGCCGGCCTGGCCCTGCTGCTCAGGCGCACCACCGCGGTCCTCGTGGTGGTCGTGCCCGGGCTCCTGCTGGGGGGATGGCTGACCGGGAACACGACGGTCGCGCAGTGGCTGCTGCCCTCTCTGGCCTTCACCTCCACCGCCCTGGCGCTGGGCAGCGTGGTCGGCGTGACCCGCGCCGCCGTGGGGCTGGTGGCCGCGTGGGGCGCCGCCGTCGTGGTGCCCGCGTTCGTCACCGGCCGCATCCCCGCCGTCCTCGAACTCGCCCTGCACCGCGACCAGTTGCCCGTGTGGGGGCTGCTCCTCGCGCTCGGCATCTGCGCCGTGATCACCCGCAGGGACGCGTACTCAACGCTGTGAAACCCATGTCCACCCTGGAAAGGGACCATCGCATGACGTATACGGCGAGCGCGGCCGACACCGCGCCGAAGACCTACGCCTGGGAGATCCGGGCCAGCGGCCTGAGGGTGCGCGTCGGACGGAGCAAGATGGCCGTCGACGGGCTCGACCTGTCCCTGGGCATCGGCGCCCACGGGCTCCTCGGGCCCAACGGGGCGGGCAAGACCACCCTGATCCGGACGCTGGCCACCGTGCTGCGCCCCACCGAGGGCGAACTGGAGATGCTCGGCACCTCCCTGGGGGGCAGGGTGGGCGACCACCGGGCCCTGCGCCGCCAGATCGGCTACCTGCCGCAGGACTTCGGCTACTACAAGCGCTTCACGGTGCGCGAGTTCGTCGAGTACATGGCCTGGCTGAAGGAGGTGCCGAAGGCGGACATCCCCGGGGCCGTGCAACGGGCCGTGGAACGGGTGGGCCTGGCGGACCGCGCCGACCACCGGATGAAGACCCTGTCCGGCGGCATGGTGCGGCGGGCCGGCATCGCCCAGGCCATCGTCAACTCCCCCGCGGTGCTGCTGCTGGACGAGCCGACGGCCGGCCTGGACCCGGCGCAGCGGCTGCGCTTCCGCGAGCTGTTGCAGGACCTGGGCCGCGACACCTGCGTGGTCGTCTCCACCCACCTGGTCGAGGACGTCGCGGCCGCCTGCTCCGACGTGGTGCTGTTCGCCGACGGCCGCCTCGTCTTCCAGGGCACGCCGGACGAGTTGGGTGCGGCAGGCAGCCCCGACCACCCGGGCGACAGCCCCCTGGAGCGCGGCTACTCGGCGCTGCTCCGCAACTCCGGGCAGCAGGGGAGCGCCTGGTGAACGGACGTGTGCTGCGAACCGAACTGAAGCGCTCCGCCGCCCCGTGGGCCGGAGTCGTCGTCCTGGGCGGCAGCCTGGCGGTCTTCTTCCCGTTCGACGCGTTCTGGTGGCACGGCACCGCGGGGTGGACGGCCCAGTGGACCACCATGGCCATGTGGACCCGGTCCCTGTTGTCCTTCTGGTGGCCGTTCGTGGTCGGCATCGGGGCGGTGTACGGGCTGCGCGAACCCCGCTCGGGGATGACCGAGCTGCTGTCGACCACGCCGCTGCCGGCCTGGCGCCGTGCGGCGCTGCCGACCGGTGCGATCGCGCTCGCGCTGGCGGCGGGCTTCGGCCTGCTCGTCCTGGCGGGCGGAATCCAGGTGGCGCTCGGTCCGACCACCTACACCCCCCTCGGGTGGCTGCCGATCTCACTGGTGGCGGTACTGGCCCTGGTCGCGGGCGCCGTGTTCGGCATGGGTGTCGCGCGGGCGCTGCCCTCCGTCCTCACCCCGCCGGCGCTGGTGGTGGTCGTCCTCGTGGCGACGGGCCTGCTCCTGCGCGTGAACAGTGAAGGGGCGGTACCGACGGGCAGGGTGTCGAACCGCTTCGCCCAGCTGAACCCGGCGACCGCGGAGCCGCGGCAGATGCTGCTGACCCTGGCCGGCTCCGTCCACCTCGGCCAGACGCTCTGGCTGCTCGGCCTGCTCGCCACCGGCTTCGCGCTGCTGGTGGCCGTGACCCGCCGGGCCCGGCTGCTCGCGGTGACTCCCGTCCTGGCCGGCCTGGCCCTGGCCCTGCTGGTCATCCCGGCCGCTGCGCGCGACACCTACGTCGTCGACAAGGCCGCCGCGACGCTGGTGTGCGACGGGCCGGTGTGCGTGACGCAGGCGAGCCGTTCGCGCCTGGCCGAGCTCGCGTTGCGCAGCAAGGACGCGATGCGCGTGCTGCACGACGTCCTGGGCGACAAGGCGCCGACCTCGGTGCGCGAGGACACCGCGCTGCACGAGCTCGCCGAGGCGCGCGAACTCTCCGCAGACGTGCTGCTGGTCGACTTCAACGATCGGATGCTCGCCGACGCGACAGGTGAGAAGCTGACCCGCGCGCTGATCGGCAGGGGCCTGGCACCGAGCTGCTACCCGGACAACGACCGGGAGGGCGGGGGGAGCTACGACGTCCTCGGCCAGAGCCTCGCCGTGAGCTGGGCCCTCCACGACCCCCAGCTCCAACCGCTGAAGGAGAAGGGCACCGACGCGTACGCGATCAAGCTCTGGGCGGAGGCCGACGCCGCGTGGCAGAAGCTGATGGCGCTGCCACCGGCCGAGCAGCGCTCGCAGATCGTCGAGCTGCACGCCGCCGCCCTCTCCTGCGCGGGGTACAAGCAGATGCAGAAGCTGGCCGGGGAGGCGTCGCAGTGAGGTGGCTGATGCTGTACGCGCGTTCACGGCAGGTGCCCACGTCGGCCGCCGCGGTCACGTTCATCGCGCTGGTGGTGTGGGCCTTCAACCGGGGCGGCGGTACGGGTGCGGCGGATGCGGCGGACTCGATCAACCCGGTCGCGTACTTCGTGCTCGCCGCGGGCGTGGCGGCCGGCTCCGTCGGGCTCGGCGGGCAGGACCCCGCACTGGACAGGACGGCCGCGATCCGGTGGGCGCCCCGCCGGGCGGCGCACGCGCTGCTGATCGGCGCGGTCGCCGGTGCGGCGCTGCTGGCGGTCCAGGCGGCGGGGCCGAAGTTCGCCCCCACCGAGGTCGTCGTCCGGGACAGCGCGGGCCTGGTCGGCCTGGCCGGGCTCGGGGTGGTGCTGTGCGGGGCGCACCTCGCCTGGACCCTGCCGACCGGCTGGCTCGCGATCACCGTCCTCGTCCCGCCGATGCCGCCCAACGTCGTGGGGAAGTCGCTCGGCTGGATGGTCTACCCGGCCGGCACGGAGGCGTCCACCTGGGCCGCGGTGGCCTTGCTGGTGACCGGCGCCGGGGCCTACGCCCTGGCGGGACCGCGCAGGTAACGGGCCCGCCCCGCGCTCCGCTTCCCCTCGGCGAGTCGGGGGAGCGGAGCGCGGGGCGTTCTGCCGCGGACCGTCAGTCGCGGCTGCCCAGGGTGTCGTGCGAGACCTGCCAGAGCAGGGCGGCCGCCTCGGGGTCGAGGGCGTAGTCGGCGACGCCGCTGCGGGCGCTGAGTTCGCCGCGGACGGCTTCGTTGCAGTCCTCGAAGTAGCGGCCGCTGACGCCCGCCAGCAGCGGTGAGGCCGCGAGCAGGACGGAGGTCGCCGCGCCCTGCTCGGTGGTCTTCCACAGCAGCTCTGCGCCGTTGGCGGCCTGGGCGCGCAGCCGGTCGAGCTCCTCCTCGGAGACGTGGCGCTGGAGGGCGGTCCGGATGCCGCCGGGCATCAGGGCGTTGACGGTGATGCCGTCCGCCGCCCAGCGCTTGGCGGCCTCGACCGCGAACAGGACGTTGGCGGTCTTGGACTGGCCGTAGGCGGACCAGGGCTCGTAGGCGCGCTCGCGGAAGTGGATGTCCTCGAAGACGACCGGGGAGCGGTGGTGGGCGCTGGAGCTGACGGACACCACGCGGGCGCCGCCGTCCCGGGCCAGGGCCGCGTGCAGGCCGGTGGCCAGCGCGAAGTGCCCGAGGTGGTTGGTGGCGAACTGGAGCTCCCAGCCCTCCGGCGTGCGGAGCTCGGGCGAGGCCATCACGCCGGCGTTGTTGACCAGGATGTGCAGGGGCCCGTCCCAGGCGGCGACGAACGCGGCGACGGAGGCTTGGTCGGCGAGGTCCAGCGGCGCGACCCGGACGTCCTTGTTGCCGGTGGTCGCGGTGATGTCCTCGGCGGTGCGGGCGCCGGCGTCGAGGTTGCGGACCGCGAGGGTGACCTGCGCGCCCGCCGAGGCGAGGGCGCGTGCGGTCTCGACGCCGATGCCGGAGGCGCCGCCGGTGACGACGGCGCGGCGGCCGGTCAGGTCGGTGCCGGAGACGACCTCGGCGGCGGTGGACTCGGCGCCGAAGGGGGTGGTGAGGCGCGGGGTGTTGGCGTTCATGATCTTCCCGTCTGGCTGGGTGACCGGAGCTGGGGGTGCGCGGGAGGGGGCGGCCGGTAGAGTGGAAACCGGAGGGCCCTCCGCATGTCTCCAGGCTAAGCGGAGCATCCTCCGTTTGCAACCCGAGGAGGACCAGCCGTGACCACCGCCGACCCCCGGCCGCTGCGCGCCGACGCGCGCCGCAACCGCGACCGACTGATCGAAGTGGCCGCGCGGGCCTTCGCCCAGGACGGGCCGGACGCGACGCTCGGGGCGATCGCCAAGGAGGCCGGCGTGGGCATCGGCACCCTCTACCGGCACTTCGCCACCCGCGAGGAACTCGTCGAGGCGGTCTACCGCAGCGAACTCGCCAAGCTGTGCGACTCCGCCGCGGAACTGCTGGACGGCAGGGGGCCCGACGCCGCGCTGCGCGCCTGGATGGACGGCTTCGTCCGCTACATGACCACCAAGCGCGGGATGTCCGACGCGCTGCGCGCGCTCATAGCCTCCGGCAACGACCCCTTCTCGCACAGCCGCGCGATGCTGACCGCCGCGATCACCCAACTCCTGCGGGCCGGGGCCGAGTCGGGCGCGCTGCGCGCCGACGTCGAACCGGAGGACGTGCTGTTCAGCCTCAGCGGCCTGTCCATGGCCGCGACCACCCCCGAGCACCACGCCCGGATGGAACGCCTCCTCGACCTCCTGATGGACGGCCTGCGCTACCACGCCGCCTCCGGGCGGGGAGCCCGCTGAGAACGGCGAAGGGGGCCGTCCGTGCGGCCGGCGCCCTTCGCCGTGACTCCGGCCTGGCCTGATACGGGCCGGCCTGGCCTGGTCGGTCAGAGGAGCTGGAAGGACCACTCCTGCTTCCAGCCGCCCTCACAGCTCCACACCCCGAGCTGCTTGAAGTCGGAGTCGTGGGTGAGGCAGTCGTCGTCGCCGATCTGGATCCGGTACTTGCCGTTGCCGAGGCCGACGAACTCCCACTTCTGGTTGGAGGTGTTGCCCCACGCCTGCTGCTCGGCGACGTAGGTCTCGGGGTTCTCGGTGAGGTTGTACCCGAGGTCGTTGACGATCCGGTAGCGGTCCCCGCCCAGCGGCTTGATCGTCCAGGTGGACCCCTTGTACCCCAGGATCCCGCCCACGATCGGGGCGCCCCAGGTCGAGGTCTCGGTGGGGGCCGAGGCGCCCAGGCCGTTGGAGAGCTTCAGGAACAGCGGCCGCTCGGTCGGGACGGTCGGCTTGGTGTCCGGCTTCGGGTCCGGCTTCGGCTTGGGGTCCGGCTTGGGCTTGGGGTCCGGCTTCGTCGGGTTGGTCGGATCGGTCGGGGTGATCACGCCGCCGGACGCGGACTCCAGAACCCACGCCTGCTGCCAGCCCGACTTGCACGTCCACACGCCGAGCTGCTTGAAGTCGGCGTCGTGGGCGAGGCAGTCGTCGTCGGAGATCCGGATCTGGTACTTGCCGTTGCCGACTCCGACGAGCTCCCACTTCTGCTTCGAGGAGTTGCTCCACGGCTGGAGTTCGGCCATGTAGTTGCTGTTCTCGGTGAGTTCCAGCCCGTACGAGCTGGTGATCCGGTAGCGACCGCCGCCGACCGGGGTGAGCTTCCACTTGGACTCGTTGCCACCCCGGATCCCGGCGACGACCGACGCGCCGGCGGAGCCGTTGACCGGGACGGCACCCAGGCCGTTGTCGAGCTTCAGGGTCACGTCGGCGCCGTTGCTGCCGCCGCCTCCGCCGGGCGTGGGCGGGTTGGTGGTCGGCGGGGTGCCGCCCCAGGCCCAGTTCTGGTTGGGCGCGTCCCGCTTGTCCTCGGAGCCGCAGGCCCAGGCCGCCACGGTGCTGCCGTTGGCGGTCTGGCCGTTGAAGTCGTCGATGCAGACGTCCTTGGACCGGTCGTCCATGTCCGCCATGTGCCGGAAACCGCCGCTGGCCGACATGTTCCAGCGCTGACCGGGGATCTCCAGGCAGTCCCAGACCTGGAGCTTGGTCCCGTTCGCGGTCTTGTTGGCCTCCAGGTCGAGGCACTTGCCGTTGGCGGCCTGGAGCTTGTACCCGTTGTAGGTCCACTTCTGGGCGTCGCTGCCGTTGCACTCCCACATCTGCACGGGGGTGCCGTTCGCGTTGCCGTTGCCGTTGACGTCCAGGCAGGCGTGGTAGCCGGGGCTGGAGTCGGGGGTCAGGCTGCCGGTCCTGGTGCCGTAGCCGGACCGCGCGGGGAAGTGGATGGTGCGCACGTCGCCGTCGCACTTGTAGGGCCGTGCGGTGCCCGCCCGGCAGGTCCACGGCTCCTTCTTGACGGTGTCGCCGTCATTGCCGATGAACGCCCAGTTCATGTAACCGCCGTCGCCGCGGTTGCGGATGGTCGAGTCCCCCTGGAAGACCCAGATCCGGAATATGTCGTAGCCGGAGGGCTCCTTCTTCTCCTTGTCCATGAAATGGTTGAGCTTGTAGGTGGTGTCGATCAACACCCCCTTCATGTCGGACTTGTACTCGTTCTTGAACCACTCGGTGTCATACAGGTCGGTGCCCACGGTCTTGAACACCATGACGTTGAACCCGGGAAACTTCGCGCTCAACTTCGACGCGGTGCTCTGGGTGAACTCCGCGTTGTCCAGCTTGTTGAGGTTGGCGGCGTTGCGCATGAGCCTGATCGTGTCGAAGGCGGAGCCGATCAGCGCGGTCATGCAGTTGCCGCCGCCCACCGAGGCCGGGGTTCCGCAGGTCTTGTCCGCGTGGAGGGGTGACTCCGCGGCCTGGGCCTGCACGGTCAGGCCGGCGACCCCGGCGACTGCGGCGATTCCGCAGGCCAGAGCGCGTTTGAGGCGGGACAGGGGTTTCATGTCAGATCCATCTTTCTACTCGGCAAAGATGGATCGTAGACATCGGAATCCTCCGCCCCGCGACTCCATACGGAATCCATATGGCGAGATCGAGAGTCTTGACGCCTTTTTACGCCACCCCGGCCGGTGGGTTTTCGGATGAACCCGAATGCCGGATGACCCGTCAACCGGCTTCCGGTGGCGGAGGTGGAGTTCGGGGCATCAGGACATCGGGCGCCACCTGTCGGTGGGCAGAGTCTAGGGTGGGAGCCGCGGCCACGCCGGTGATCACCGGTGGCCGCAGCGGGGTTGCTGTAGCCCGTGTCATGACGACGAACGTGGATACCGAAGGTTGGAGGACCCGCGAAGTGTCAGCATCGCCAGAGTTCCGTGGCTTCGACTTGGTGCGGCGTGGTTACGAACGCCAGCAGGTCGACCTCTATCTCAGGGCCCTGTCCGAAGCCGGTTCGCCGCCACCCCCGCCGGCGTTCGAGATCGTGCGGCGGGGCTACGACCGTGAGCAGGTCGACGCGCGCATCGCGGACCTCCTGAGCGGCAGGGGCACCAAGGGCTAGACCCGAAGTCTCGGCTCCCGAAAGGGGCGAGGTGTCAGTCGGGCTGGATTCTCGGCAGGTCGGTCGAGACCAGTTCGGCAGCGCGCGCGGGGTCGCCGTCCGCGCGGGTGAGCAGCGCCTCGATGTCGTAGCCCGTCGGCTCCGAGGCGGCGTGGATGTCGAGGGAGCGGCCCCAGCCGCAGCGTTCCATCGAGACGGCGGCGTCCAGGTCGGGGCGGAGCCGGTGGAGCGTGCAGACCAGTTCCCAGGCGAAGGCGTCGAGGCGGGCCCGCCGGACCGGGTTGCAGGCGTTCACGGCGTCGGTGGTCCAGTCGTCTCCGGGCTCGTACTCCGGGAGGGGCGGCAGGAGTTCGGGGTCGTCCGTGATCGGCTCCGCGCTGAACGTGAGGGCGTGTGCGCCCTCGGGGCTGCCGATCAGTTCGGCGAGGAGCGGGACGACGCGGGGGTCGTGCCGACTGGCCAGTCCGTGGATCGCTTCCATGCGGGTCTCGTCGTGCTCGTCGGCCGTCCGCGCCCAGAGCGCGGCCCGGATCGCGGGGCTGTCCGCCGCGGACTGGACGCCGAGGGTGAACGTCGCCCAGTCGCGGACGTGCGGGTTCTGGTCCTGGGTCAGCCTGATGAGGGTGTGGATGTCCGGCCCGTCCGGCAGGCCGGTGAGGACCTCCGCGAACGAGCGGGCCACCCCCTCGCGGACCTCGGCGTCAGGATGCCCGGCGAGGGCGACGAGGACGGGGACGGCGCGCGGGTCGTGCGTCTGCTCGATCGCGCGCGCCAGGGCCCGCAGCACGTGGTCGTCGGTCTCCCGCTGCGCGAGGGCGACCAGTGCGGTGGCCGTCCCGGCGCGGGTTGCCTCGTGGTGATAGCTGGTGTCGCGCAGCAGGTCGCAGCCCGCTGTGCGCTCGATCGGATCGGTCGAACCGATCAGCTCCAGGCCGAGCGGCAGCGCCGCCTCGTCGGCGGCCGCCCGCCACAGCAGCGGTGAGTACTCGTTCCAGCCGTCGTGGTCGTCCGGATCGTCCGAGGCGGTGATGGCGCGCATTGCCGACAGTGCCCGCGTGACCAGTTCCGCCACGGTGTCCGTTTCCATGCGGGCATTCTGGTGCACGAAACCGCGAGTGCGCGCGGGAATTGTCGGCCCGACCGCGCTTCCGGTCCACGGACGCGTCGACGCCGGCGGGCGTGTGCGGGTGTCGCAGGTGCCCTCGGGAAGGATCTTGACGTGGTCATGAGCAGGGGTGATCATAGCGGAGCGCCGCGCAACGCCGATGTGCAAGAAGGTCGTTGAAGGCGCTCGGCCTGGGTCGTCAGGGGATTTCCCGGACAGGGCCCATCCCTTTCGAAGGGTCGGCGGTGCGGAAGCCGGCCGGCTGCGGAGTCGGCCTTGACGAAAGGGAGTTGGTGGACGTTACGAGGTTGTGGGTCCGTTGGTGCCGATCCGTTCGCTCGGTCGCGGCCTTCCCGGTGAGATGGTTCGGCCATGGCCGGGCTCCGGCCGCCGCCCCTCCGGTGGCGCCGATGCTGCTTGCCGCCGCCCGGAACAACTCGTCCTGGTGCGAGGCGATGTGTCGGGCGCACGGGTTCTCCGGAGAGATCTCCGACGTCGCGTGGGTGAATCTGAAGAAGAGTCTCACGTACTACCCGAACCTGGTGATCCTGAGCCCGTCGATGTCCGGCTCGGAGGTTCTCGACGTACTGCGGGAGGCGCCGCTGGGGCCGCTTTTCGTCAAGGACAGTTTCGCCAACGCCGACCTCCTCCCGGGGAACTATCGCATTCTCATCGAGGCGGAGTGGATCCACCGGCCGGCCGCAGCCGCGGCCCCGGCGCAGGTGGCGTCACGGGACGGCGCCGACCAGCGGTGGCGGCGTATCACCGGCACCGATGAGCTGCGGACGTGGGAGCGGGCATGGGCGGGCGGCGACACGTCGGTGAACACGTTCCCCGAAACCCTTCTGCTCGATGACGGCGTGATCTTCCTCGGGGGATTCTCGGGCGACGGCCTGGTGGCGGGAGCCGTGCTCCACCTGAGCCATGGTGTGGCGGGGGTGTCGAACGTCTTCGGACCCTCGGGGGAATCTTCCCGGACATGGGCCGGTCTCATCTCCTGTGCTCACGAAGAGGCACCGGGAATCGACCTGGTCGGGTACGAGCGGGACGCGGAGCTGGCGGCTGCCGAGGCAAACGGATTCTCGCCGTTGGGGCCGGTCCGGATATGGCAGCAGATCCCCGGAAGCCAGTAGATACCTGCCCGTCCCGCGCGGAGGGGTGCAGAAGAAGCCTGAAGAAGTCCGAAGAAGTCCACGGGGAGATCAGGAATGAATTCAACGACGGAAACAGAACTCGGCGGCGCGCGGAGAACCCTGCGTTTCACCATCCGCTATCTCAGCTATCCGATCCTCATGGTGCTGACACTCGGGGCATCCATCACCCTGGTCGACACCTCGTTCCCGCAGTGGGCCATCGTGCCGATGGTCACCCTCTTCGCCTCGGTGTACGTGGCCGTCCTGGAGCGGGTCCAGCCGTTCTACGAGGGCTGGAACCGCTCGCGCAAGGACGTCGTCTCGGACGCCACCTCCAGTCTGGTGGCCCTGCTGGTGGTCGCCCGGCTGATCGAGCCGCTGTTCCTCTCGGTCCTGTTCGCCGGATCCGTCCTGCTTTCCGAAGAGCTGGACAGCACATTGTGGCCGACGAGTTGGCCTCCCGTCGCCCAGGCCGCGCTGGCGCTCCTGGTGGGAGAGTTCTTCTACTACTGGATGCATCGCTGGATTCACGGTTCGCGGGTCTTCTGGCGCTTCCACGCGGTGCACCACAGCTCGGAGCGGCTCTACTGGCTCAACTCCGCCCGGTTCCACCCCATCGACTTCTTCCTCGACGACGTGGCGATCGTCTTCCCGCTGGCCCTGACCGGGTGGACGCTGCACAGCCTCTCCGGCCTGATCATCCTCCTCACCTTCTACAACTGCCACGGCGTCACCATGCACTCCAACATGGACGTCCGTCTGGGCCCGCTGAACTACCTGGTGCCCGGACCGGAAGGGCACCGTTGGCACCACTCCAGGGACCTGAGCGAAGCCAACAAGAACTTCGGCGGCAAGGTCGTCCTGTGGGATCTGCTGTTCGGGACCTTCTACCTGCCCGCTGACCGGATGCCGCCCGAGGACATCGGCCTGGCCGACCAGGTCCGGCTGCCGGACTCCTACCTCGGCCTGCTGCTGGCTCCCTTCCGCTGGTCCAAACTTCCGCTGCGCAAGGCCGAAGCGGCTTCCGGCGCCGTCCTGGTCGAGGAAAAGGCGGGCAGCGCCTGATCCCGCGGCGGGCGGCGCGTGAGCGGCACTGGGGAGCGGTGGTCGAACCCGCCGGCTTCGGCTGCTTGGCGGCGGGTGGTGGGTTGTTCCCCGTTGGTTGTTCGGCGCAGGAAGTCGGGCCGGCCGACTTCCTGCGCGTGGGGCGTCTCGCGATCCGTCACCTGTTCGGGGCCCCCGCAATGGCCGGTGCAAGAGGCCACTTGGGCCGGGGAAAACGCAACTTCGACAGGCGTCGCGGAGGCGGCTGCCTTCACCCCTGGTCCTCGGCGATCGCCCACGGTCGCACGGGAGTTCCACCGGCTGGGACTTCCGCTGGTCGTGACGGCGATGTCCAGTGACGGTCGAGCCGGGCCACGACAGGTGGAACCCGGCCGGGCAGGTCGGAACTACCGGAGACGTGTCGCCGTCCGGACGAAGTCGGCGACGGCCCTGGACCGGCTGTGCGGTGGCCAGGCGATCACGGTGGTGACCTTCGGCGCGTCCAGCACGGGCACGGCCGCGAGGTCACCGTGCAGTCGGGCTCGGCACGACTCCGGTGAGACCGCGCAAGCCCGGCCGAGCGCGACGAGCTGCAACAGCTGCGCGTGGTCGCGGACCTGGGGGCCGGGGCCGGGTGGGTAGGTGCCGTCGGGGTTGGGCCAGCGTGGCAGGGGCAGGCCCGGCAGCCCGGTGATGTCGGCCATGTGCACGTGGTCCCGGGCGGTGAGCGGATGCCCGGCCGGCAGGACCACCACCTGGCCCTCCGTGCCGAGTTCTTCGGTGTGGAGCCTGGCCGTCGAGTCGAACGGCCGGTGCAGCAGCGCCACGTCGGCCCGGCCTTCGAGCAGAAATCGTGCCTGCTCGGCCGGTCCGCACAGGATGACGTCGACGGGGACCGCGCCGGGTTCGGCGGCGTACGCGTCGAGGAGTTCCGCCAGCAGTTCGCTGGACGCGCTGGCCTTCGTGACCAGGACCAGGCCGGGGCGGCCGGTGGGGGAAGCGGCGGCGCGGCGGGTCCGACGCTCGGCGGCGTCGACCGCCTCCAGGGCCGCCCGGCCCTCGACCAGCAGGACCGAGCCGGCCTCCGTCAGCGTGACGGTGCGGCTGGTCCGATCCAGCAGCGCTGCCCCGAGCCGTCGTTCGAGCTGCTGGATCGCCCGCGACAGCGGCGGTTGCGCGATCCCGAGGCGCTGCGCGGCGCGCCCGAAGTGCAGCTCTTCAGCGACGGCGACGAAGTAGCGCAGTTCCCGGGTCTCCATCCGGCCACGGTACTCCGGATCAATACCCAGACGGTATCGATTCCCACCCGATCGGTCTTGGACCCCGACCGGGGGCCGGCGGCAGCATGGCCCCATGAGCGAACGAACGACTGCGCTGGTCACCGGCGCGAACAAGGGAATCGGCTACGAGATTGCTGCGGGCCTGGGCGCCCTCGGCTGGAGCGTCGGCGTCGGCGCCCGCGACGACCAGCGCCGTGAGGCCGCGGTGGAGAGGCTGCGCGCCGCCGGCGTTGACGCGTTCGGCGTACCGCTGGACGTGACCGACGACGCGAGCGCGACCGCCGCCGCCCGGCTGATCGAGGAACGGGCCGGGCGCCTCGACGTGCTCGTCAACAACGCCGCCATCACCGGCGGCATGCCGCAGGAGCCCACCCGGGTCGACCCCGCCACCATCCGGACGGTCGTGGAGACCAACGTGATCGGCGTCATCCGCGTCACCAACGCGATGATGCCGCTGCTGCGCCGCTCCGCCTCACCGCGGATCGTGAACATGTCCAGCAGCGTCGGCTCCCTCACCCGCCAGTCAGGAGCCGCTGCCGAGCAGACGGCGGGTCCGGTGGCCGTGGCGTACGCGCCGTCGAAGACGTTCCTGAACGCCGTCACCCTCCAGTACGCCCGGGAGTTGAGCGGCACGAACATCCTGATCAACGCCGGCTGCCCCGGCTACGTCGCGACCGACCTCAACGGCTTCCGCGGCGTGCGCACCCCCGAACAGGGCGCGGCGATCGCGATCAAGCTCGCGACCCTGCCGGACGACGGCCCGACCGGCCAGTTCTTCGAGGACGCCGGCGTAGTGCCCTGGTGATGCGCACGGCGGCCTCACCCGCCGGGGTGAGGCCGCCTCGCCCGCGCCATCCGGGGCTCCGTTGGTTGTTCGGCACAGGAAGTCGGGCTGGCCGACTTCCTGCGTGATCGAAGGCGATCAGGGATCGCTTGACGGGTTGGCCGGTCTTGTCGTTGAACCAGATCGCGGCGGTGAGCGCCAGGACACACGCCAGGTGACGCTCGGTGAGGTCGTGCTCGAAGTCGTGGCCGTAGTAGTTCTTGTCGCCGATGATCGTCTGCCTCGGATGGGCGGCGACGACGTCGGGTGCGGCATCGAGCATGCCGTGCAGGGACTCGCGTTCGTCGGACTTCGCGCGGGTGAGTGCGAACAGGACCGGCAGTCCGCCCAGATCATGTGCTTGATCAGCTCGGATGCGTTGCGGAGCCGCTTGTTGTACCCGGACTGCTGGGGCAGGTGCGGGAACAGGCGGCGGAAGTCCGGCGAAGCCTTCAGCTGGTCGTCGATCCTTACGTGGAGCGCCGTTGCGAGGGTGTCCAATTCTGCCTTCGCACACCTACATTGGACGCCCTCGCGCCATCTCCGCAGACGATCCCTTGGACTCGGTTGGCGTGCGGTCAGTCGGGTGTCGGCGACTGTCCGGTCGAAGCCGAGGTTCTCCATCCCCCCTGCGGGGGATTTGAGTTGGACCTTGCGCATGATTCGGCGGGGCGGACCGCGGGACAGCATGGGGCCATGGTCACGTTTGGGACACCGACAGCCGCTGCGGCCTCCGAGAGTCAGTCTCCTGCCCGTTGGGTGGTCCGAGTCGCGCACATTGCGGCACTCACCGCGGTGCCGTCCGGGATCTGGCGGATCGCGATGGGGGTCGGCATACCGGTGGGATTCAACACCACGGGATTGGACATCCCCGGCTGGTTCAGCGCCATGTGCATCGCGATGAGCTTGGGTACCGAAGGGCTCACATTGCTCACCCTTGGGCTGGTCAAGCCCTGGGGCGAGGTGGTGCCGGGCTGGATCCCGCTGATCGGAGGGAAGCGTGTCGCGCCGCTGGCGGCGGTGATTCCGGCGTTGCTCGGCGCGGCCGTTCTGATGCTGTTGACGATCCCCCGGGCGGGCGGCTTCGGAGGGGCACAGGGAGCCCCGACCGGGGCGGCGCTCGTCGTGATGGACGCCTGTTACGCCCCACTGCTGCTGTGGGGGCCGCTGCTCGCGGTCGTCACGATCTCCTACTACCGGCGGCGCCTGGACTGAGCAGGCGCAGTCAGCCTCGTTGCGGCCAACCCGGATCCCTTGGACTCATTCATCTAGACGTGGTGGTCGAACTCGCCGGCTTTGGCGGCCTGGAGGAAGGCGGCGAAGTGGGCGGGGGTGGTGGGGAGGGTGAGGTGGCCCTGGTCGGACTCGCGGAGTTCGACCAGACCGTCGGCGGTGCGGATCTCCACGCACTCGTTGTTCGCGGCGCTGTAGCTGGACTTTTGCCAGTTGGTGCCGGTCATCTGGGGCTCCGTTGGTTGTTCGGCGCAGGAAGTCGGGCTGGCCGACTTCCTGCGCTGTGGTGTGTCCAGTGCTGTGACCGGGATGGTCCGACGTGATCGGAAGGCGGCTCGCGGGGCGAGCGCACGCGCAACGGCTGGTATTACTGGGGCATGCAGGAAGAGACGGCACGCTCCGCGATCGACACGTTCATCTCCGCGTTCAACGCCTCGGACGACAGCTATGTGACTGCCCTGCTCTCCCAGGCCCTGACCTCAGACGTGGTCTTCTGGGGGCCGTTGGGGCGCAGCGAAGGAATCGCGGCGGTCGAGCAGTTCGTGCTGGACATCCGGCGCCACCCGGCGGGGGCCGGCACGATGGCGCGCTGCTCGGCGGTGGACATGCCTGGCGAGTGGGCCCGGTACCAGTGGGTCTTCACCACGCCGGATGGGGGCCCCCGCCTGGCGGGAACGGACGTCGTCCATCTGCGGCGGAGCCTCATCGACCAGGTCATCGTCTTCGCGGGGGAGATCGAGCCGTCCGCCTCCTGAGCCGTCCTTCTGCCGCTGTCCTTCTCGTGAACCTGTCTCTTTCGGCACTCCGGGGCCGCGGTTCGCGGTCGGTCAGGCTGCGGCGTCGAGGGGGCGTCCGCCCCAGCGGATGCCCTTCTCGCCGCGGATGCGGGCGCGTTCCTTGCGGTGGGCGGCGAGTACGTCGGGGTGGCGGGCGTTGGCGTTGCGCCGGCGCAGGTAGCGGTGCAGTGCCTGGGTTTGATGACAGGCCCAGCCACCGTGCCTCCAGCGGTCGAAGGGACGTCACCGCACATCCAACCGCCACGACCACGTCCGAACGGGAGTGCCCTGGCGTGATCTGCCCGAGCGTTTCGGGAGCTGGAAGACCGTTTACGAGCGGCATCGGCGCTGGTCCGCAGACGACCTGGGCAAAGTCCACCTGGCGGGGGAAGGCGGCTGCCGGCCGCTGGCCCTACTGATCACGCCGGGCCAGTGGATCGACTGAAGCACTTCCGCGCCGTCGCGGCGCGCTATGAGAAGCGCGCCTACGTCTTTCACGGGACTGTCGGTGTTGCGTCGATCCGGCTCCGGATCCGCGGATAGATCAAGTATCCCAACATTCGGACGCGTCTGTCACCGTCCTCCGGGAGGAGATTTTGTCATGATTTGCGCACCTAAGGTTGCGGATGACCAGCGAAAACCTCGATCTGACGTGGAGTAGGGATGGCATCCGACATCGCCGCAGTGGCCGCAGAGCTCACTGCCATGGTTGCGGCAGATCACCAGGCCGCGCGCCAGGCGAACAGCGATGACCCGGCGGAGCAGTTGGCGTGGCGCCGCTTGACCGCGCAGCACGCGGATCGTCTCGGCGAGATCATGGACGCGCACGGGTGGCCGACCGCGGAGCTGGTCGGCGAGGACGCCGCTCGGGCTGCGTGGCTGATCGCGCAGCACGCCGACCGTCAGCTCGACATTCAGCGGCGCGCGCTGGGGCTGATGGAGCAGGCGGTGGCCAGCGGTGCTGCCAGCCCGCGCGATCTCGCCTTCCTGCGTGATCGCACGCTTGTGAACGAAGGGCAGAAGCAGATCTACGGCACGCAGATCGCCGGCGTGAAGGACGGCTCGCCGATCCCGTGGCCCTGCGAGGATCCCGAGCACATGGACGAGCGCCGTGCAGAAGTCGGCATCCCGGCGTTCGCTGAGTACGTCGCTCAGTTCTCGCAGGCCTGAGTCGCTCTGGGCATTCGGCGGACCACGCTCGCGCCTGATCCGCCGGACAGGCCCTAGGCGTGGTGGTCGAACTCGCCGGATTTGGCGGCCTGGAGGAAGGCGGTGAAGTGGGCGGGGGTGGTGGGGATGATGAGGTGGCCCTGGTCGGACTCGCGGACTTCGACCAGGCCGTCGGCGGTGCGGATCTCCATGCACTCGTTGGAAGCCCCGCTGTAGCTGGACTTCTGCCAGTTGGTGTCGGTCATCTGGGGTCCCGTTGGTTGTTCGGCGCAGGAAGTCGGGTTGGCCGACTTCCTGCGCTGTGGTGTGTCTAGGCGTGGTGGTCGAACTCGCCGGTCTTGGCGGCTTGGAGGAAGGCGGCGAAGTGGGCGGGGGTGGTGGGGATGATGAGGTGGCCCTCGTCGGACTCGCGGACTTCGACCAAGCCGTCGATGGTGCGGACCTCGACACACTCATTGGTCGCGCCGCTGTAGCTGGACTTCTGCCACTTCGACTCAGGCATAGCTGTCTTCCACTTCTTTCTTGACTGATCGGATGAGGTCCCGCGACTTCTCCTCGGAGAGCGCAAGGGAGTCCATGCGAGCGAAGATCGCCCGATGTTTGGCCAGGTCTGCTGGGGACTCGAAGAACAGGACGCCTTGGGCGACATCCATCTGGACGGTATCCAACTCGGGAATGGGACCCTTCGCGAACGTGAGGTTCTCGGAGGCTCCAGGGAAGGTGGCGACAGCGAAGGGCACTACGCGGATTGAGATCCCGCTGTGCTCGGAGTCTTCGACGAGCGCGTCCAACTGCTCGGAGAGCACCTTGGGTCCGCCGAACTGCATTCGCAGCGCGGCTTCGTGGATGAATGCCTGAAGTGGAGTCTTGCCCGAGCGGACGATCTGCTGTCGTTGCACCCGGAACGCGGTTCGGACGTCGATGTCCGGGCGGGACAGCGGGGGATAGACCCGTGTGAAGACTGCGGAGGCGTAGGCGCCGGTCTGCAACAAGCCGGGGATGTAGGTGGTCGTACAGGTGGCGAGTGCTGTCGAGTAGCCTTCGATCTCCGCGACCTCGATAAAGTCCGTTGTCAGGACCTCGCGGTACTCCTCCCACCAGCCTCTCCCGCGCTCCGCGATTATTTCGGCGAGGGCGTCGATCAGTGGGCGGTTGGCGCAGTTGCAGGCTGCGGCGATGATGCTGAGGCGGTCGACACTGATGCCGATCCGTCCAGATTCCATCTGGGTTACCTGGGCTGGACTCATGCCGACGATACGGCCGAGTTCTGAGCCGCCGTAGCCAGCCTGCTCGCGCATCCTCCGTAGCTCGGTGCCAAGCCTGCGCTGGCGGAGTGTCGGGTTGGAGCGTGGAGGCATGGGTTCCTTCCGAAGGTGCAGTCCGGCCAAGTGTGCCGCGCTCGTCGAGCGCCGGTCCACCAGTTACCACCATAGGGGGAACTTCCCGAGAGTGTAGAAATTTGGATACTCAGCTGCGCTATGGTCAATGTCACAGCGATCCGACGGACCGTCAGTGGTGCTCGCTGGCCAGCGTGTCCGCCGTTTCCTCTCCTTCACCATCACGCCTCGGGAGAACTCCCATGCGTCACCTCAACACGCCCTCGCTCGCCATCGCCCGCCAGTCCCTCCGGGACGCGATGGGTCGTTGCGGGTACTCGCCCTCGGCCACTGCGGACGCCGAACTCGCGCTCGTCGAAATGCTCGTGAACGCCTGGCGGCACGGCGGCACCCCCGCGCCGCTCGTCCTCATCCTCGCCGTCGGCCCCACCCTCCGGGTGTCCGTCAGCGACGAGAGCCCGGACCTCCCCAAGAAGCAGGAGCCGGCACCCCTCGCCCAGTCCGGTCGGGGCCTCCAACTCATCGAAGGACTCACCCACCGCTGGGGCGTGGACCCCCAGGAACGCGGCAAAATGGTGTGGTTCGAGCTGGACGCCGCCTGATGTCCTTCCCCCTCCCGCGCCGTCGCCCCATGCTGCCGACCGACCCCCGGATCCGGCACTACACCGACGACCACATCCACACGCTCCTCGCCGAAGTCCAGGAGCGTGGCCGGAGGTTCGGCCTGATCTGGCCCTCGGCCACCACCGACAAGACCATCGACGGCCGCATCCTCGTCCGCTTCAACGCCGCCCCCGCCTCCACTCTCCTCAACCTCCTCTCCCTCCTCCTCGCCGCCGAACGAGGCGACGACTCGTGCGTTTCCTGATCGCCACCGCCTTCGCCGTCCTCCTCGCCCTGGCGATCGCCACCGTCGTCCTGGGCGTCATCACCGCCCTCCGCGCGACCCCGCCCGACGACACCTAACCCCCACCCCCACCCCCAGCCCCCGCCGCCCAGCCGTCGGGGGCTGAGGGACGATTGGGCACGTGGCACAGCGGAGATACGAGTACGCCCCGGCAGGCACCCTGCCCGGGCTGTTGCAGCGCGGCCGGGGCCTGGGCGCGCGGATGGCGGCGGAGGACCCGGCGGCAGCCGCCGACCTGGTCTACGGGTGCATCCGCTGGGACTGGCGCTGGGACCGGCAGGTGGACGACCGGCACCTCTACCTGGCGCGGCTCGTCCGGGACCTGGAACTGCCGGTCGGACCGATCGTCGAACTGCTGACCGGGGACGAGGACACCTGCCTGCGGGCCACCGGAGTCCTGGAGCTGCTGGCGCTCGGCGGCTCCGCCGAGGCCCGGGACGCACTCCGCACCCACGTCCGCGAGGGCGAGCACCGGGTGGCCGTCCTGGAGTCGGTGGCCGTGGTCTGGCCGCCCCAGTGGTGGGAGGACCTGGCGGCCGGGCAGGACGTCCGTGACGGGCAGGACGTACGCCGGCGGCGTGGCCCCCGCGGCTCGACGGACCCGGCCCCCGAGCGGGACAGCGCGAGCCCGCCCGCCCTGCTGCCGGAGCACGGCGGCGGCGCGAGTGATCCGTCCATGGCGACGGGCGAGCTGGAGCGGCAGTGGGCGGCCCAGGAGTGGTGCGGCCCGATGCGCACCGCCCGGGGCCTGGCCCGGTTCGGCCCCGAAGCGGCCGGGGCCGCGTCGCTGCTGCGCCGCTTCTGGCTGTGGACGCCGCACTCCTCCGAGCGCCCCGCCTACCTGGAGGCACTGGCCGCCGTCGCCCCCGCCGGGCTGGCCGAGGTGTACACCGAGTGCCTCTGGGACTGCGAGGCCGACGCCCGCCTCCTGGCCGTCGCGCACGCCCCCGACCGCCCCCACGTCCGGGAACGCCTCGCCCACCTGCGGGACGACCCGATGGAGGTACCGGAGGTCCGCGAGGCCGCCGGGGCGCGACTCGCCGGGCTGAGCTCGGGAGGCTCCGAGCCGGAGGGAGCCGCCTCCGAAGGGGAGCTAGAGTAGACGCGTGAACGTGTGAGTGATGGTCCGGACCCCACGAGGTGGTCCGGGCCACATCCGTTTCCAGGCACCTTCCGTGACCTGCGCGTACCTGCGCGTTCGCCGGCCCACCAGACCCGCACTCGCCTCCGGAGGCCCCGCCTTGAGCGATCAGCCGTTCGCGCATCTGCACGTCCACACCGAGTACTCGATGCTGGACGGTGCCGCCCGGCTGAAGCAGATGTTCAAGGAGGTCGAGCGGCTGGGCCAGACCCACGTCGCGATGACCGACCACGGGAACATGTACGGCGCCGCCGAGTTCCACAAGCAGGCGACCGCCGCCGGGATCACCCCGGTGATCGGCATCGAGGCGTACGTCGCGCCGGAGTCCCGCTCCAACACCAAGCGCATCCTGTGGGGCCAGCCGCACCAGAAGCGGGACGACGTCTCCGCCTCCGGCGCCTACACCCACAAGACCATCTGGGCCCGTAACAAGGAGGGCCTGCACAACCTCTTCAAGCTGACCTCGCGCTCCTACGCCGAGGGCTGGCTGGTGAAGTGGCCCCGGATGGACAAGGAGCTGATCTCCGACCTGTCCGGCGGCCTGATGGCCACCACCGGCTGCCCGTCCGGCGAGGTGCAGACCCGGCTGCGCCTGGGCCAGTTCGACGAGGCGGTGAAGTCGGCCGCCGACTACCAGGACATCTTCGGCAAGGAGAACTACTTCCTGGAGCTGATGGACCACGGCCTCGACATCGAGAAGCGGGTCCGCGACGGGCTGCTGGAGATCAGCAAGAAGCTGAACATCCCCCCGGTCGTCACCAACGACTCGCACTACACCACCGAGGCCGACGCCGGGGCGCACGACCTGCTGCTCTGCGTGCAGACCGGCAAGAACCTCTCCGACCCGGACCGCTTCCGCTTCGACGGCACCGGCTACTACATCAAGTCGGCCGCCGAGATGTACGCCCTGGACTCCTCGGACGCCTGGCAGGAGGGCTGCCGCAACAGCCAGCTCCTCGTCGCCTCCCGGGTCGACACCGAGGGCATGTTCAAGTTCCGCAACCTCATGCCGCGCTTCCCGATCCCGGAGGGCTTCGAGTCCGAGGCGGACTTCTTCAAGTCCCAGGTGTGGAAGGGCATGGACTGGCGCTTCCCGGGCGGGTACGACGAGGAGCACAAGAAGCTCGCCGAGTACGAGATGGACACCATCATCCAGATGGGGTTCCCGGCGTACTTCCTCGTGGTCGCCGACTTCATCATGTGGGCCAAGGAGCAGGGCATCGCGGTGGGCCCCGGCCGTGGTTCGGCGGCCGGCTCGCTGGTCGCGTACGCGATGGGCATCACCGACCTCGACCCCATCCCGCACGGCCTGATCTTCGAGCGCTTCCTCAACCCCGAGCGCATCTCCATGCCCGATGTCGACATCGACTTCGACGAGCGCCGGCGCGGTGACGTGATCCGGTACGTGACCGAGAAGTGGGGATCCGACAAGGTCGCCATGATCGTCACGTACGGCACCATCAAGGCGAAGGCCGCCATCAAGGACTCCTCGCGCGTCCTCGGCTACCCGTACGCGATGGGCGACCGGATCACCAAGGCGATGCCGCCGGACGTGATGGGCAAGGGCATCCCGCTGTCCGGCATCACGGACAGCAGCCACCCGCGCTACAGCGAGGCCGGCGAGATCCGGGGGCTGTACGAGACCGACCCGGACGTGAAGAAGGTCATCGACACCGCGCGCGGCATCGAGGGCCTGATCCGCCAGCCCGGCGTGCACGCGGCCGGCGTCATCATGTCCGCCGAGCCGCTGACCGACCACATCCCGGTCTGGACCCGGCACACCGACGGCGTCACCATCACGCAGTTCGACTACCCCACCTGCGAGGGCCTCGGCCTTCTCAAGATGGACTTCCTCGGCCTGCGCAACCTGACGATCATGGACGACGCCGTCAAGGCGATCGAGAAGAACAAGGGCATCAAGATCAACCTGCTTGATCTGCCCCTGGACGACAAGCCGACCTACGAACTGCTGGCGCGCGGCGACACGCTCGGCGTCTTCCAGCTCGACGGCGGCCCCATGCGCTCGCTGCTGCGGCTGATGAAGCCCGACAACTTCGAAGACATCTCCGCCGTCCTCGCGCTGTACCGACCGGGCCCGATGGGCGTCAACTCGCACACCAACTACGCGCTGCGCAAGAACGGCCAGCAGGAGATCACCCCGATCCACCCGGAGCTGGAGAAGCCCCTGGAGGAGATCCTCAAGCCGACGTACGGCCTGATCGTCTACCAGGAGCAGGTGCAGAAGGCCGCCCAGATCCTCGCCGGCTACTCGCTCGGCCAGGCCGACCTGCTGCGCCGGGCCATGGGCAAGAAGAAGAAGGAGATCCTGGAGGCCGAGTTCGTGCCCTTCCAGAAGGGCTGCCGGGACCACGGCTACTCGGACGCGGCGATCCAGGCGGTGTGGGACGTCCTGGTCCCCTTCTCCGGCTACGCGTTCAACAAGGCGCACACCGCCGGGTACGGGCTGGTCTCGTACTGGACGGCCTACCTCAAGGCGAACTACCCGGCCGAGTACATGTCCGGCCTGCTGACGTCCGTCAAGGACGACAAGGACAAGTCGGCGATCTACCTCAACGAGTGCCGCAAGATGGGCATCCAGGTGCTGCCGCCGGACGTCAACGAGTCGGACTCGGACTTCACCCCGCACGGTGACACGCTCGTCCGGTTCGGCCTCACCGCGATCCGCAACGTCGGCGGCCCCGTCGTCGACTCGATGATCCGCACCCGCAAGTCGAAGGGGAAGTTCAGCTCCTTCCCGGACTTCCTCGACAAGGTGGAGTCGGTGGTCTGCAACAAGCGGACCGTCGAATCGCTGATCAAGGCGGGCTCCTTCGACTCGCTCGGGCACACCCGCAAGGGCCTCAGCGCGCAGTTCGAGCCGATGATCGACAACGTCGTCGGGGTCAAGCGCAAGGAGGCCGAGGGCCAGTTCGACCTGTTCGGCGGGGACGCCGTCTCCGACGAGCCCAGCTTCGGCCTCGACGTCGTCTTCTCCGAGGAGGAGTGGGAGAAGTCCTTCCTGCTCACCCAGGAGCGCGAGATGCTCGGCCTGTACGTCTCCTCGCACCCGCTGCACGGCATCGAGCACGTGCTCGCCGACAAGGCGGACTGCGCGGTGGCCGACCTCGCCGAACGGCCCGACGGCACCATCGTCACCATCGGCGGCATCATCTCGGGCCTCCAGCGCAAGATGACCAAGCAGGGCAACGCCTGGGCGATCGCGACCGTCGAGGACCTCGCGGGCTCGATCGACTGCATGTTCTTCCCCGCCAGCTACCAGCTGGTCTCGGCCCAACTCGTCGAGGACGCCGTGGTGTTCGTGCGCGGCAAGCTGGACAAGCGGGAGGACGTGCCGCGACTGATGGGGATGGAGCTGTCCGTCCCGGACCTGTCGAACGCGCACGCCGAGGCGCCGATCGTCATCAACATCCCGAGCGTGAAGATCACCCCGCCGCTGATCGCCCGGCTCGGCGAGGTGCTGGGCAGCCACCGGGGCACCACGGAGGTCCGGGTGCGGCTGGAGGGCCGGAACAAGACGACCGTGCTGCGGCTGGACCGGCACCGGGTGAAGTCGGACCCGGCGCTGTTCGGGGACCTCAAGCAGCTGCTCGGGCCGAGCTGCCTGGCGGGCTGAGCCGGTGACCGATCCCCCCGGGGGTGCGCCCCCGGGGGATCAGCCGTGCCCGCCCAGGCCCGGGGGGACGGCCGTGTGCAGGGCGGAGACGAAGGCCGAGATGGCCGGGTGCGAGCCGGCGCCCGCGCGGAAGGCTGCCCGGGTGCGGCGGTACATCGGCAGCCGGGTGAGGACCACGCCGGGCGGGGGCTGCGCGGCGCCCAGCTGCGGGACCAGGGCCACGCCCTGGCCGGCCGCCACCAGGGCCAGGACGGTCGCGAAGTCGTCGATCTGGTGCCGGATCCGGGGCGCGAACCCGGCGGACTCGCAGGCCCGGACGGCCATGCTGTGGCAGAGCGTGCCCGGCGGGGCCATGATCCACGGCGCGCCGCGCTGCTCGGCGACGGTGCCCGGGGCGCGGGCCGCCAGGTACATCGGCTCGGTGAACACCGGACGGGTCACCGCCAGGCCCGGCTCCGGATCGGCCGGGACCAGGTCGTACTCGTGGACCAGCGCGACGTCCAGCTCGCCCGCGCGCAGTGCCGCCGCGACGCCCGCCGGATCCACCTCGGTCACCATCGGCTCCAGGCCCGGATGCCAGGCGGCCAGCTCGCCCAGCACCGCCGGGATGATCGCGCGGGCCGCCGACGGATAGGTGCCGATCCGCAGGGGGCCGGCCAAGCCCCGCCGGGCGTGGGCGAGTTCGGCGCCCGCCTGCTCCAGCAGGGCGAGCACCGCCTCGGCGTGCCGGACGAGGTTGCGCCCGGCCGGAGTGAGCGCGACCCGCCGCCCGGTGCGCTCCAGCAGCGGGACGCCCGCCTCCTTCTCCAGGACGGACAGCTGCTGGGACACCGCCGAAGGGCTGAAGGAGAGCGCCTCGGCGACGGCGGCGATGGTGCCGAGGTGGGCGAGTTCGCGCAGCAGGCGCAGGCGTCGGACGTCGAGCATCGGCTCAGCTTACGAGAAGCATCACGAATGTGAACTGGACCTGGGTGATCGGCGGGCCGCAGGATCGTGGCCATGGAACTCACCGGCATCCACGTCCCCCTGATCACGCCCTTCGCCGCGGACGGCACGGTCGCGCTGGACGCCCTCGCCGTGCTCGCCGCCGAACTGCTGGAGGCCGGCGCGGCCGGGCTGGTCGCCCTCGGGACCACCGGCGAGCCCGCCGCGCTGAGCGAGGACGAGCGCTGGGCCGTGGTCGAGACCGCCGCGGCCGCCTGCGCCGCCCGCGGGGCCCTCCTGACCGTCGGCGCGCACGGCGGCGACACCCGCTCCACCGCCGAGTCGCTGGCCGCGCTCGGCAAGCGGGTGCCGCAGGCCGCGGCCGCGCTGGTCACCGTCCCGGCGTTCCTGCGGCCGGGCGAGGCCGGGACGGTCGCGCACTTCCGGGCGCTCGCCGGGAGCAGCCCGCTGCCGCTGGTCGTCTACCACATCCCGTACCGCACCGGGCAGCAGCTGTCCGCCGCCGCGCTGCTCGAACTCGCCGCGCTGGACGGCGTGGCGGGCGTCAAGTACGCGACCGGGGGAGTGGACCAGACGGCGGTGGAACTGCTCGCCGCCGCCCCCGCCGACTTCGCGGTGCTGACCGGGGAGGACGCCTTCCTGTCGCCGCTGCTGGCGCTCGGCGCGGCCGGCGGCATCCTCGCCTCCGCCCATCTGGCCACCGCCCGGTTCGTCGAGCTGACGCGGGCCTGGCAGGCCGGGGACGCCGCCCGGGCCCGGGCGCTCGGGCACCGGCTCACCGGGCTGGCGCTGGCCGCCTTCGCCGCGCCGAACCCGACGGTGATCAAGGGCGTGCTGCACGCCCAGGGCCGGATCCCCACCCCGGACGTCCGGCTGCCGCTGCTGCCGGCCGGGGAGGCGGAGGTCGAGGCCGCGCTGAAGCTGGTGAGTGGTCTGGACCACTAGCGCTCTCTCACACCGTGGAACACCAGGCCGCCGCACCCGCGTGACAAGGCATGATGGGCAGAGTGCGGCTGTAGACAGCACCATCCAGAGGAGTAGTCGGAATGAAGATCGGCATTGTCGGGGCCACCGGCCAGGTCGGCGGAGTGGTCCGCGAGATCCTGGCGGAGCGCGCTGGTCGTGAAGGCGGACTGGGCCCGGTCGAGCAGCTGCGGCTGTTCGCCTCGGCCCGCTCGGCCGGACGCACCCTGCCGTGGCAGGGCACCGAGGTCACCGTCGAGGACGCGGCCACGGCCGACTACACGGGCCTGGACATCGTGATCTTCTCGGCCGGCGGCTCCACCTCCAAGGCCCTCGCCCCCAAGGCCGCCGCGGCCGGCGCCGTCGTCATCGACAACTCCTCCGCCTGGCGCCGCGACCCCGACGTCCCGCTGGTCGTCTCCGAGGTCAACCCCGGCGCCATCGCCGACCGGCCCAAGGGCATCATCGCCAACCCGAACTGCACCACCATGGCCGCCATGCCCGTGCTGCGCCCGCTGCACGAGGAGGCCGGCCTCGCCGCGCTCGTCGTCTCCACCTACCAGGCCGTCTCCGGCAGCGGCGTGGCCGGCGTGGCCGAACTCCAGGACCAGGCCGCCAAGGTCGTCGACGGCGCCGCCGCGCTCGCCCACGACGGCTCCGCCGTCGAGTTCCCCGAGCCCAAGGTCTACCAGCGCCCGATCGCCTTCAACGTGGTGCCGCTGGCCGGCTCCATCGTCGAGGACGGCTCCAACGAGACCGACGAGGAGCAGAAGCTCCGCCACGAGAGCCGCAAGATCCTCGGCATCCCGGACCTCAAGGTCGCCGGCACCTGCGTGCGCGTCCCGGTCTTCTCCGGCCACTCGCTCCAGATCAACGCCCGCTTCGAGCGCCCGATCAGCCCCGAGCGCGCCGCCGAACTGCTCGCCGCCGCCCCCGGCGTCGAGCTGTCCGACATCCCCACCCCGCTCCAGGCCGCCGGCCGGGACCCGAGCTACGTCGGCCGCATCCGGGCCGACGAGACCGTCGAGCACGGCCTGTCGCTGTTCGTGTCCAACGACAACCTGCGCAAGGGCGCCGCGCTCAACGCCGTCCAACTGGCCGAGCTGGTCGCCGCCGAGCTCAAGGGCTGACACCCGGCCCCGCCGGGCCGCGGACGCTCGCACCCCGCGGCGAGCGCCCGCTCGCACCCCCCGGCGTGACCAAGGGCGGGCCCCGTCGTTGAACGGGGCCCGCCTTTGCGTTCCGTTGGGCTTGCCGTTGCGGTACCGCGACATCCGTCGAGGTTCGGCGCGCGAACCAGGGGGAAAAGGTGACCCAACGATCGGGCGGCCACGGGGGCCCCTCACCCCACCACGCCCGGACGACGGGCGGATCCGCGCCCACCCGGCCCGACCCCCACACGAGGGCGAGTGGAAAGAGGTGCGCGATGGACCGCTGTGTCGTCCTGGTGGATGCCGGATACCTGCTGGGCGCCGCCGCCAGCCTGCTCGCCGGTGACCCGTCCCGTTCCAGAGTCACCGTCGACCACACCGCGCTGATCACCGCGCTGCGCGAACGCGCCGAGGCCGAGACCGGACTGCCGCTGCTGCGCATCTACTGGTTCGACGCCGCCCCCGACCGGCGCCCGATGCCCGAACACCGCCGGCTGCGCGTCCTGCCCCGCGTCACCGTGCGGCTCGGCGCCCTCACCCGCGCCGAAGGGCGCTGGGTGCAGAAGGGCGTCGACGCCGCCATGCACGCCGAACTCTCCGAACTCGCCCGCAACCGGGCCTGCGCCGACGTCGTCCTGATCACCGGCGACGGCGACCTGCTGCCCGGCATGATGACCGCCAAGGAACACGGCGTGGCCGTCCACCTGTGGGCGCTCCAGGCCGCCGACGGCGACTTCAACCAGTCCGAGGACCTGGTCGGCGAGGCCGACGAGCGAAGAGTGCTCGACCGCGAGTGGATCGAGGGCTCCTTCAGCCTCCGGGAGAACGCCAGCGTCTTCCCCGCGCCCGGCGCCCGCCAGGAGATCGCCAAGATCCTCGCCGCCCCGCCCGTCGGCCCGCCCGTGGCGGCACCCGCCGCGGCGCCGGTCGTGGCGCCCCCGGTCGTCCAGCCGGCCGCCGTGCCCGCTGCCGCCGTGCCCGCTGCCGTCGGGGCCTCCGCCGTCGGGGCCGTCCCGGGCGCCGTCCCAGGGACCGTTCCAGGGGCGGTTCCAGCGGCGGGGCGGCCCCAGTCGGCCGCCGCGCTCAAGGTCGTCCCCACCCCCAAGGACCTCGCCGGGCGCACCCCCGCCGTCGCCTCGGCCGTCAACGGGCACGGCGGCACCGGACTCGCGAACGGCCACGGCGGCACCGGGCTCGTCAACGGGCACGGCGCCAACGGGCACGGCGCCAACGGACAGGGCGCCAACGGGCTCCTGAACGGGCAGGCGAACGGGCACGGCACCAACGGACAGGCCGTCGGCTCGACGGGCGCCGCCGGACAGGCTGGCCCCGTCCTGCGCTGGTCCTCCGACCGCGGCTGGGTCGACCGCCCCGCCCCCGAACCCGCCGTCACCGCCGGCGACAGCCTCCCCACCCTCGCCCACCTCACCACCGCCGAACAGCGCTGGGCCGACCGCGAGGAGGACATCACCTCCATCGGCGGCGACGCCCACGAAGTCGGCCAGGTCTTCGCCCGCCGCTGGAGCGAACGGTTGGGCGACGTCGAACGGCTCACCGTGCTCTGGCCCGACTACCCCCGCATCCCGCACCGGGTCGACGGCGAACTCCTCCGCTACGCCGCCCGCTTCGGACTGCTCGCGCACAAGGACGACCAGATCGACGAACACGACCGCTACGCCATCCGGGCCGGATTCTGGAAGGAACTGGCGGTGCGGGTGCCCGGCGGATCGATGGTGGTCGTGGACGACTGACGGGCGCACGGCCCGGGTTGGACCCGGCGGGACCCGCCGGGCCGCGCGCCGGTTTTCGGTGATCAGGCCCCCTTGTCCGGTTCGCCCGTGCGAACGCGTAAAGTCTTCGGTCGTGAACGAGTCGGCAGGGCGAGCACCCCAGAACACCCCGCCGTGCGTCGCCGTGCGCGACCTCGTGAGGACCTATCGCACCGGGCGCGGAGCCGGCGCCACCGAGATCCGGGCCAACGACGGAATCAGCCTCACCGTCCGCCAGGGCGAGATCTTCGGACTGCTCGGACCCAACGGGGCCGGCAAGTCCACCCTCGTCCGCCAGCTCACCGGCCTGCTGCGGCCGGACTCCGGATCCGTCGAACTCCTCGGCCACGACATCGTCCGCCACCCCGAACGGGCCGCCCGGCTGCTCGGCTACCTCGGCCAGGAATCCAGCGCCCTCGACGAACTGACCGTCGCGCTCGCCGCCGAGACCACCGGACGGCTGCGCGGCCTCACCCGGGCCCAGGCCCGCGCCGAAAGCGCCGACGTCCTCACCGAACTCGGGCTCGAACCCCTCGCCCAGCGGCCGCTCGCCAAGCTCTCCGGCGGTCAGCGCCGGCTCGCCTGCGTCGCCGCGGCCCTCGTCGGGGAACGGCCGCTGCTCGTCCTCGACGAACCCACCACCGGCATGGACCCCGTCGCCCGGCGGGCCGTCTGGACCGCCGTCGACCGGCGCCGCACCGAACGCGGCGCCACCGTCCTGCTGGTCACCCACAACGTCATCGAGGCCGAGACCGTGCTCGACCGGGTCGCCGTCATCGACGACGGGCAGGTCATCGCCTGCGACACCCCCGGCGGACTCAAGGCCCTCGTCGACGGCGACGTCCGGCTCGACCTGGTCTGGCGGGACGAGGCGCCGCTCGCCGTCCCCGCCGTCGCCGAACTCGCCGAACGGGCCGAACGCACCGGCCGCCGCTGGACCGTCCGCACCACCCCCGAACAGGCCCGCGAACTGGTCGCCGCCGTCACCACCGGCCCGGCCTTCGCCGCCCTCGACGACTTCACCCTCGCCACCCCGAGCCTTGAGGACGCCTACCTCAAGCTCGGGGGCCGCCACGGAGGACTGGCCAAGTGACGCTGCTCTCGGTGCCGCCGCAGGCCGCCGCCCCCGCGACCGGTGGCACCCCCGCCCCGCTCGCCCCCGCGGCCCGGCTGCTGCCCGCCCTCGCCGCCGTCTACCGGGCCCAGCTCGCCCGGGCCCGGGTGGCGCGGATCCCGCTGCTGTTCGTCGCCACCTTCCAGTCCGTCGGCATCCTCGTGATGATGCGGGGCGTGGTGGACGCCGGGCAGACCTCGGCCGCGCGGTCCGTGGTCGCCGGGTCCAGCGTGCTGGTGGTGGCGTTCGTCGCCCTCAACCTGCTCGCCCAGTACTTCGGGAAGCTGCGGGCCACCGGCGGACTCGACCACTACGCGACGCTGCCCGTACCCGCCGCCTCCGTGGTGCTCGGCGCGGCCGGCGCCTACGCCTCGTTCACGCTGCCCGGGACGGTCCTCACCGCGGCCTTCGGCGCCGTGATGTTCGGGCTGCCGCTCGGGCAGCTGTGGGTGCTGCTGGCCGTCGTCCCGCTCGCCGGAGCCGCCCTGTCCGGGCTCGGGGCCGCCTGCGGGCTGCTCGCGCCCCGCCAGGAGATCGCCACCATGCTCGGGCAGCTCGGCATGTCGGCGGCCCTGCTGCTCGGCGTGCTGCCCGTCGACCACCTCCCGCAGCCCGTCCTGTGGCTGCGCGACCTGCTGCCCTCCACGTACGGCGTCGAGGCCTTCGCCCGGACCTTCGAACCCGACCCGGACTGGGCGCTGATCGCGGGCGACCTCGCCGTCTGCGCGGGCGTCGGCGTGGTGTCGCTGGCGATCGCCACCTGGGCCTACCGGCGGGCCGTCTCCCGGTAGGGGGTGTCCCGGCGTGTCCCGGGGGCCGGCTCCGGGAGGTGCGGGGCTCGGACTCCGCGCGGTGCGGGGGCCGGCTCCGCGAGGTGCGGGGTTCAGGTTCCGCCAGGTACGGGCGACGGCTCGTCCCGGCCGCGATCGTGAAACGATGGGGTCCGTGACCGTACCGAACACGCCTCCGGACCCCACCCGCGCCGCCGCGGACGCGGTGCCGGACATCACCCCCGATCCGTACGCGCCGCCGCCCGCCCCCGACGCCGGGACCCCGCCGCCGGACGGCCTCGCGGTCGCGCAGTCGCCGGGCCCCACGCTCAAGGAGCGGCTGCTGCCCGAGCTGCGGCTCGGCGCGGGCACGGTACTGGCCTGCATCGCGGTCGGACTGGTGATGGCGGGGTTGTGGGTCTGGCTCGCGCCCAAGGTGCCGCTGGTCGTCGACGGCGACCGCATCCTCTACGCCGACCCCGAGGGCGAACAGCGGGCGGGGGCCGACGCGGTCTTCGCCCTGATCGCGCTCGGCGCCGGCCTCCTGACCGCGCTCGGGGCCTTCCTGGCCACCCGGCAGCGCGGCGGCGGCATCGCGGTCGCGCTCGGACTGGTGGTCGGCGGACTGCTCGGCTCGGTCGGCGCCTGGCGGCTCGGGCGGTGGCTCGGCCCCAGCAACGACCTGATCGCCGAAGCCCGGCGGGTCGGCAACGGCGGGCACTTCGACGCGAGCATCGACCTCGGCGCGCTGGGGGCGTTGCTGGTGTGGCCGATGGCGGCGATGGTGGTGCTGCTGGCGCTGTCGGCGGCGTTCGGCAAGCGCGAGGAGGACCCGCCGCCGTACTGGGCCGGGCCGTACGGGGCGGCCGTGCCGCAGGCCCCTGCGGACGGCGCTGCGCGGCCGAACGACGGTGCTCGGCCGGAGGACGCCGCGCGGCCGGGGGAGCGCGGGCAGGGCTGACCGCGTGGGCCCGGGCCCATCTGCGGGTGGGCCCGTCGGCCGGGGTCAGCGGGGGGGCAGCGGGGGTCAGCCGGGGTCAGCCGGGGTCAGCGGGCGATCGGTGCGGTGCGGGCACCGGTCAGGGTGACCAGGTCGGCCGGGGCGAGTTCGACCTCCAGGCCGCGGCGCCCGCCGGAGACGTAGACGGTGGGGTGGGTGAGCGCGCTGGCGTCGACCACGGTCCGCAGCGGGCGGCGCTGGCCGAGCGGGGAGATGCCGCCGAGGACGTAGCCGCTGCTGCGCTCGGCGGCGGCCGGGTCGGCCATGGCGGCGCGCTTGCCGCCGACGGCGGCGGCGAGGGCCTTGAGGTCGAGCTGCCCGGCGACCGGGACCACGCCGACGGTGAGCACGCCGTCCACGTCGGCGACCAGGGTCTTGAAGACCCGCTCGGCGGCGACGCCCAGGACCTCGGCGGCCTCGCCGCCGTAGGAGGCGGCGGCCGGGTCGTGCTCGTAGGCGTGCACGGTGAACGGGACGGCGGCGGTCTCCAGGGCGACGGTGGCGGGGGTGCCCTGCCCGCCCTTCTTCGGCTTCTTCGCCATGTGGGGCTCCTTCTTCGCCGTGCGGGTTCCCCCGGACTTACGTGCGGGTGTCCCGGATTACGTGCGGGTTTTCCGGATCAGTTGGGGCTGAACGACTGGCGGGTGAGGTCGACGGCGGGCAGCGACGGCAGCCAGCTGAGCACGGAGCTCTCGCGGCGCAGCAGGTCGAGTTCGGTGCGCAGCCGCTGGGCGGTGTCGGGGCAGGCCAGCAGCTGCTGCTTGACCGGGGTCTCGAACACCGAGGCGGCGGCGACCAGGTAGGAGAGCACCTGCGGGTCGTCCGGGAGCTCCTGGCGCCCGACGGTGCTGGCCTCGCGGGCCCCGGCGAGGCGCTTCTGGTAGACCCGGAAGGCCCGCTCGACCTCGGCGGCGAGGGCGCCGGAGCCTTCGCCGGGCTGTTCCTCGACGAGTTCGGCCTCGCCGGTCAGGTACGGGCCGGAGACGTCCGCCGAGCGGAGCCGGAACCGGGTGGTGCCGGTGACCAGCAGCTCGTAGCGGCCGTCCGGCTGCTCCTGGACGGAGGCGACGTCGGCGACGCAGCCGATGTGGAACATCGCCTCCAGCGGGTCCCCGGTGGCGGTGCCGAGGCCGTCGAGCGGCCCGGCCGGGCCCTCATCGGGGCGGACCGGGGCGACCTCGCGGCCGTCCTTGATGGCGAGCACGCCGAAGCGGCGCGGCGTGTCGGCCGGTAGTTGGAGCAGGTCGGCGACGAGACGGCGGTAGCGCTCCTCGAAGACGTTCAGGGGCAGCACGAGGCCCGGGTAGAGCACGTTGTTCAGCGGGAAGAGCGGCAGCCGTTCTGTCACGGCGGACAGCGTAGTTCCCCGCGCGGTCGCGGCGCGTCGGGGTTGTGCCCGCGGGCGGGCCCGCCGGGTCGGTCAGCCCCGTTGCAGCATGCGGGTGGCGCCGGCCACGACGGTGGTGGCGAGCAGCCAGCCGACGATCACCAGCCCGGCGGAGACGTACTGGCTGAGGCCCCCGGGGTTCCAGCCCTGCTGGCCGAGTTCGACGACCGGGACCAGCTGGCTGAGCGTGTACAGCACCGGGTTCCAGTGCGGGTGCTCGTCGGCCTTCAGCGGCTCCAGCGGGTGGGTGGCGAACCACACGCTGCCCAGCGCCCAGGCGAGCAGCAGCCACAGGCCGGCCCGGCCGGGGCGGTAGCCGTAGCCGACGGTGGCGTCCTGGACCCGGCCCCAGATCCGGGCGGGCAGCGGGAGGGTCCGGTGGCGGCGGCGCTGCTTGGCGTACAGCACCTCGCGGGCGTCGTCGTCGGCGCCGTCGCGGCGCAGGGCGGCGGCGAGCTGCTCGTAGGACTCGGGCTGGAAGTCCACCGAGGAGCCCTCCAGCCAGGCGATCCGCTGCTGGACGCTGAAGGGGCCGACCGGGCGCAGCACCTCGTAGACGAAGCCGGTCAGGCCCAGGTGGCGCCCGCGCGGCCAGGCGTCCGGGGTGTCGACGAGGTTGCCGACCCGGGCGCGGGAGAGCGAGACGGTGCCGGTGGGGCGGATCCGGCAGGTGAACCGCAGCTCGGGGGTGTGGATGCGGCGCAGCGAGAGCTCGTCGTCACCCTCCAGGTGGAACTCGCCGGAGATCAGGCAGGCGCTCTCGAAGCGGGCGTCGGAGAGCCGGACCCGGCCGTAGGCGCGGAACGGGGTGCTGGGGGCGCCGGGCGGCGGGTTCTGGCCGTAGCCGGAGCCGTAGTAGCTGCGGGAGCCGAACCAGCCGCCGTCGGCGGAGCTGGTCAGGTAGAGGGTGTGGCCGACGGTGAGCCGGACGGCGTTGAGGCAGGTGCGGTTCTGCGGGACGGCGTGCAGCTGGGCGCCGCGCAGCGACAGTCGCCCGCCTATCCGCGCCGTGCGCAGGCTCAACTCGCCCTCCACGTCCACGCGTTCGGCCTCGAAGTCCTGGTGGACGGCCAGGCCGTCGGCGGACAGCGCGCGGCCGTAGCGGTCGCCGCCCAGGACGGTCTGGTTGAGCAGCAGGTCGGTGCCGACCTTGGCGTCGGTGAGCCGTACGCCCTCGGGTATCCGGCAGCGGGCCAGGTGGAGGTCGCCGGTGGTGGTGAGCCGGGAGGCCTCCAGGCGGGGGATCAGGCAGGTGACGAAGCGCAGCGTCGAGGCCGAGGCCTCCGAGATGAGGATCTTGCGCTCGAAACGGCACTCGCGGAGTTCGACGTAGTGGCCGATGGCGCCGCCGGCCAGGTTGAGCGCGCCGGTGACCAGCACGCCGTTGAGCCGCAGCGAGGCGACCCGCCCGGTGGCGGCGGCCGGGCCGGCCAGCAGCAGATGGGCGAGCACCCTGGCCCGGACGGTGCGCCCGGGGCCCCAGGCGGCGTCCCCGAAGGGGTCGTCGGTGGCGGCGTCGCCACTCCGCCGGTCGAAGACGTTGCCGCGACGGAAGGCCTCCCAGAGCTCACGCTCCGTGTCGGTCCAGCCCTCCGGGGCGTGCTCCAGCATGGTTTTCCCCGTCCCCCCGGTCGTCTCGCCTTTCGTATCACGGACTGAAATGCGGGGCCAGGGGTTCCGGCCACTCCTTACACTGGGTGGCGTGATCTCTCGAATCGACCTCCGCGGCTCGCTGGACGACCCGCGTGACCTGCTGCCCCGTGCCGAGTTCGACGTGGCGGCCGCCCTGGAGAAGGTGCGGCCGATCGCCGAGGACGTACGCCATCGCGGGGTCGCGGCCGTGATCGAGATCACCGAGCGCTTCGACGGCGTCCGGCTGGAGTCGACCCGCGTCCCGGCCGAGCAGCTGACCGAGGCCCTGGAGACGCTGGACCCGAAGGTGCGGGCCGCGCTGGAGGAGTCGATCCGCCGGGCCCGCGCCGTGCACGCCGACCAGCGCCGCACCGAGCACACCACCCGGGTGGTGCCGGGCGGCACCGTCACCCAGCGCTGGGTGCCCGTGGAGCGCGTCGGCCTCTACGTGCCGGGCGGGCTGGCGGTCTACCCGTCCTCCGTGGTGATGAACGTGGTGCCGGCCCAGGAGGCGGGCGTCCAGGGCATCGCGGTGACGTCCCCGCCGCAGAAGGAGTTCGACGGCCGCGTCCACCCGACCATCCTGGCGGCCTGCGCGCTGCTCGGCGTGGACGAGGTGTACTCCGTCGGCGGCGCCCAGGCCGTGGCGATGTTCGCGCTGGGCACCGAGGAGTGCGCGCCGGTCAACATGGTCACCGGCCCCGGCAACATCTACGTGGCCGCCGCCAAGCGCCTGTTCGCCGGCCGGATCGGCATCGACTCGGAGGCCGGCCCGACCGAGATCGCCGTCCTCGCCGACGACAGCGCGCTGCCGTCCGACGTGGCCGCCGACCTGATCAGCCAGGCCGAGCACGGACCGACGTCCGGCTCGGTGCTCGTCACCGACTCGCCGGCGCTGGCCGACGCGGTCGAGGCGGAACTCGCCGTCCAGGTCGCCAGGACCAAGCACAGCGAGCGGGTCGCCGAGGCACTGGGCGGCCGGCAGTCCGGGATCATCCTGGTCGACGACCTGGAGCAGGGCCTCGCCGTGGTCAACGCCTACGCGGCCGAGCACCTGGAGATCCAGACCCGGGACCCGCACGCGGCGGCCGCCAAGGTCGTCAACGCGGGCGCCGTCTTCATCGGCCGCTGGACGCCGGTCTCGCTGGGCGACTACGCGGCCGGCTCCAACCACGTGCTGCCCACCGGCGGCTGCGCCTGCCACTCGTCCGGCCTGTCCGTGCAGACCTTCCTGCGCGGCGTCCAGGTCGTCGAGTACGACCGGGACGCGCTCGCGGACGTCGCCGCGCACGTGGTCAACCTCGCCAACGCCGAGGACCTGCCCGGGCACGGCGACGCGATCAAGGCGCGCTTCGACTGGACGGTGCCGGGATCGTGACTCCTGTGACTCCTGTTACTTCTGAGGTGGGTGCGACGCGGGTGACTCGGATCGACGACCTCCCCATCCGCGACGAGCTGCGCGGCCAGTCCCCGTACGGCGCGCCGCAGCTGGACGTGCCCGTCCAGCTGAACACCAACGAGAACCCGTACCCGCTCCCCGAGGAGTTGGTCGTCCGGATCGCCGAGCGCGTCGCCGAGGCCGCCCGCAACCTCAACCGCTACCCCGACCGGGACGCCGTCGAACTGCGCGAAGGCCTCGCCGCGTACCTCGGCCGGACCACCGGCTTCGCCGTCACCCGGCAGCAGGTCTGGGCCGCCAACGGCTCCAACGAGGTGCTCCAGCAGCTGCTGCAGACCTTCGGCGGCCCCGGCCGCAGCGCGCTCGGCTTCGAGCCCTCCTACTCGATGCACGCGCTGATCTCCCGGGGCACCGGCACCGAGTGGATCTCCGGCCCGCGCAACGACGACTTCACCATCGACCTGGACGCCGCCCTCGGCGCGATCGCCGAGCACCGGCCGAACGTGGTCTTCATCTGCTCGCCGAACAACCCGACCGGCACCGCCGTCGCCGCCGACACCGTGCTGCGGCTGTACGAGGCCGCGCAGGCCGCCGGGCCCAGCCTGGTCGTCGTCGACGAGGCCTACGTCGAGTTCTCGCACCGGGCCTCGCTGCTGCCGCTCATCGAGGGCCGCCCCAACCTGGTGGTCTCCCGCACCATGTCCAAGGCCTTCGGCGCGGCCGGGCTGCGCCTGGGCTACCTGGCCGCCGACCCGGCCGTGGTGGACGCGGTGCAGCTGGTCCGCCTGCCGTACCACCTGTCGTCCGTCACCCAGGCCACCGCGCTGGCCTGCCTGGAGCACACCGACACCCTGCTCGGGTACGTCGGCCGGCTCAAGGAGGAGCGCGACCGGCTGGTCGACGCGCTGCGCGGGCTCGGCCTGGAGGTCACCGACTCGGACGCCAACTTCGTCCAGTTCGGCCGCTTCGCCGACACCCACGCCGTCTGGCAGGCCATCCTCGACCAGGGCGTCCTGGTCCGTGACAACGGCGTCCCCGGGTGGCTGCGCGTCACCGCCGGCACGCCCGCAGAGAACGACGCCTTCCTGGACGCCGTTCGAACAGTGATCAAGGAGCTGTAACCCGTATGTCCCGCATCGGACGCGTCGAACGCACCACCAAGGAGACCGCGGTCCTGGTCGAGATCGACCTCGACGGCACCGGGAAGACCGACATCTCCACGGGCGTCGGGTTCTACGACCACATGCTCGACCAGCTCGGCCGCCACGGTCTCTTCGACCTCACCGTCAAGACCGACGGCGACCTGCACATCGACACCCACCACACCATCGAGGACACCGCCCTCGCGCTCGGCGCCGCCTTCAAGCAGGCGCTCGGCGACAAGGTCGGCATCTACCGCTTCGGCAACTGCACGGTGCCGCTGGACGAATCGCTCGCCCAGGTCACCGTGGACCTCTCCGGCCGGCCGTACCTGGTGCACACCGAGCCCGAGCACATGGCGCCGATGATCGGCTCGTACGACACCACGATGACCCGGCACATCCTGGAGTCCTTCGTGGCCCAGGCGCAGGTCGCCCTGCACGTCCACGTGCCGTACGGGCGCAACGCCCACCACATCGTGGAATGCCAGTTCAAGGCGCTGGCCCGAGCCCTGCGCTACGCCGCCGAGCGCGACCCGCGCGCGGCCGGAATCCTCCCCTCGACCAAGGGTGCACTGTGAGCAAGGCGGCCCTCGCCCTCATCTTCGTCGGCCTCTTCCTGGCCGGCGGCGTGATCTCGTTCTGGAAGCAGAAGCTGCCCAAGGGCGTCATCCTGGTGCTCGCGTTCGGCTCGGTCATGTGCCTGGCCTCCGGCATCATGCGTCTGTAGACCCGCAGCAGAGAGACTGGACACCTGAACATGGGCAAGAACGTCGTCGTCCTCGACTACGGGTCGGGCAACCTCCGCTCCGCGCAGCGCGCGCTCGAACGGACCGGGGCGGACGTCACCGTCACCTCCGACTACGACACCGCGATGAACGCGGACGGCCTGCTCGTCCCCGGCGTCGGCGCCTTCGAGGCCTGCATGCGCGGCCTGAAGTCCGTCCGGGGCGACTGGATCATCGGCCGCCGGCTCGCCGGGGGCCGCCCCGTCATGGGCATCTGCGTCGGCATGCAGATCCTCTTCGAGAAGGGGGTCGAGCACGGCGTGGAGACGGCCGGCTGCGACGAGTGGCCCGGCGTCGTCGAGCCGCTGGACGCCCCCGTCATCCCGCACATGGGCTGGAACACCGTGGACGTGCCCGAGGGCAGCCGGATGTTCGCCGGCCTCGACCCGCAGAGCCGCTTCTACTTCGTGCACTCCTACGGCGTGCGGCACTGGGAGCTGGAGACCCACAGCGCACGGATCCACGCCCCGCTCGTCACCTGGGCCACCCACGGGCAGCCCTTCGTCGCCGCCATCGAGAACGGCCCGCTCTGGGCCACCCAGTTCCACCCCGAGAAGTCCGGCGACGCCGGCGCCGCCCTCCTGACCAACTGGGTCAACACCCTCTGAGCTTGGAAGAGTTGTGACTATGAGCCGCCTCGAACTGCTTCCCGCCGTCGACGTCCGGGACGGCCAGGCCGTCCGCCTGGTCAAGGGCGCGTCCGGCACCGAGACCTCCTTCGGTGAACCCCTCGCCGCCGCCCTCGCCTGGCAGAACGCCGGCGCCGAGTGGCTGCACCTGGTCGACCTCGACGCCGCCTTCGGCACCGGCACCAACTACGAGCTGCTGCGCGAGGTCACCGGCCGCCTCGACATCAAGGTCGAGCTGTCCGGCGGCATCCGCGACGACGAGTCGCTCGCCAACGCGCTCGCCACCGGCTGCACCCGGGTCAACCTCGGCACCGCCGCCCTGGAAGCCCCCGAGTGGGTCGCCAAGGCCATCGCCGAGCACGGCGACAAGATCGCCGTCGGCCTGGACGTCGTCGGCACCACCCTGCGCGGCCGCGGCTGGACCCGCGACGGCGGCCAGCTCTTCGAGGTGCTGGAGCGGCTCAACCAGGAGGGCTGCGCCCGCTACGTCGTCACCGACGTCAACCGGGACGGCACCCTGACCGGCCCCAACCTGCAACTGCTGCGCGACGTCTGCGCCGCCACCGACCGCCCCGTCGTCGCCTCCGGCGGCGTCTCCTCGCTCGACGACCTGCGCGCCATCGCCGGCCTGGTCGGTGCGGGTGTCGAGGGCGCCATCGTGGGCAAGGCACTCTACGAGCAGAAGTTCACCCTCGAAGAGGCCCTGGAGGCGGTTTCAGGATGACGGAACGTCGGATCGTGCGTGGCAGGGTCGGCGGATTCTCCCCCTGGGAGGACCAGTTCGGCTACTCGCGGGCGGTCGCCGCGGGAGACCACGTGCATGTGGCCGGCTCCACCGCCTGGGTGAACGGCCGGATCGAGCACGAGGGAGACCCCTACCGGCAGACCCTCGCCGCGTTCGGCGTCGGCCTCAGCGCCCTCGCCGCGTACGGTCTGACGGCGGACGACGTGGTCCGCACCCGGATGTACATCACCCACGCCCGCGACGCCGACGAGGTGGGCCGCGCCCACCACCAACTCTTCGACGCCGCCCGCCCGGCGGCCACCATGGTGGTGGTCGACGGGCTGATCGACTCCCGGATGATGGTCGAGGTCGAGCTCGACGCCTATCGTGCCGGGCTGGCAAAGACCCTGGAAGGCAACCAGCCGTGACCCTCGCCGTACGTGTCATCCCCTGCCTGGACGTCGACGCCGGGCGGGTGGTCAAGGGCGTCAACTTCCAGAACCTGCGCGACGCCGGCGACCCGGTCGAGATGGCCAAGCTCTACGATGCCGAGGGCGCCGACGAGTTGACCTTCCTCGACATCACCGCCTCCTCCGGCGACCGGGAAACCACCTACGACGTGGTCCGCCGCACCGCCGAACAGGTCTTCATCCCGCTCACCGTCGGCGGCGGAATCCGCGCCGTCGAGGATGTCGACAAGCTGCTGCGGGCCGGCGCCGACAAGGTCGGCGTCAACACCGCCGCCATCGCCCGGCCGGAACTGGTCCGTGAGATCGCCCAGCGGTTCGGGCGGCAGGTCCTGGTGCTGTCCGTGGACGCCCGGCGCTGCCCTCCCGGCACCGAGACCGCGTCCGGCTACGAGGTCACCACCCACGGCGGGCGCAAGGGCACCGGCCTCGACGCCGTCGAATGGGCCGGGCGCGCGGCCGAACTCGGCGCCGGCGAGATCCTGCTCAACTCGATGGACGCCGACGGCACCAAGGACGGGTACGACCTGGAGATGATCCGGGCCGTCCGCAAGGCCGTCTCCGTGCCCGTCATCGCCTCCGGCGGCGCCGGCAAGCTCGCCGACTTCGCGCCGGCCGTCGAGGCGGGTGCGGACGCGGTGCTCGCCGCGAGCGTCTTCCACTTCGGGGACCTGCGGATCGGGCAGGTCAAGGACGCGCTGCGGGAGGCCGGGCACCCGGTGCGGTGACCGTCCGTACTACCGCGAGAGGGCCCGCTGCGCACCGGCGCAGCGGGCCCTCTCGCGTGCTCAGGACTGTTCGCGGGGCTCGCCCTTGATCAGCGCGAACGGCGTGCCATGCGGGTCCACGACCCAGGCGATCCGGCCGACGTTCGGCACGTCCTCGGGCCCCATCACCACCGTGCCGCCGGCCGCCTTCGCCTTCGCGATCAGCGCGTCCACGTCGCCGGCGGCGAAGTACGGCGTCCAGGCGGAGGGCTCCTGCGGGGACATGGTCGGGGCGATGCCGCCGAAGGCCGTGGCCTGCTGGTCGCCCTCGGAGGTCGAGATCACCCGGTAGTCCATGCCCGGAGCCGGCTCGAACTTCTCCACCCGCCAGCCGAACAGCGCCTGGTAGAAGCCGAACCCGGCGCTCTGGTCCGAAGTGTGCAGCTCGGACCAGACCAGCGCGCCGTCCTCCGACACCACGTCCAGACCGGTGGTCGTGCCCGGTTGCCAGACCGCGAACCTGGCCCCCTGCGGGTCGGCGAACTGGGCGAACCACCCCTCGCCCATGACGTCCATCGGCGGGACCAGGACCGAACCGCCCGCCTGCTCGGCGGCCTGCGCGGTGGCGTTCACGTCGGCCGTACGGAAGTACGTCGTCCAGGTCGGCTGGTCACCCTCGTCGAGCGGGCCGACGGCGCCGACCGTCCTGCCGCCCAACTGGAAGAAGCCGTAGCCGCCCGCCTCCGGGCCGCCGGACCGGAACGTCCAGCCGAAGACCTTGCCGTAGAACTCGGCCGTGGCGGGGATGTCCGGGCTGCCGAGGTCGATCCAGCAGGGCGCGCCGGCCGGAAAGTCGGTGGTGAGCATGAGGTGGTGCCCCTTCGACGGAAGACGTGACCAGGCCGGTTCCGTCGGGCGCGCGCACGCACCCACCCCGGCCCTCTGCGAGTCTGCACCCGCCCACTGACATCCGCAGCCGGGGAGCGCGGCCGGGAGACCTCAGCCGCGCCCCCGGAAACGGGCCCACAGCTGAGCTGCCCGGTTCAGGCCATCGGTCCACGGGTCCGGATCGTCTCCGGCGATCTCGGCCCTCAGCCGGGCCTGAGCCTGCGCGAAGACGTCCACCACCGCCGGATCGCCGGGCCGCCACGCCGGGACCCTGGCGGCCCACGCTTCCGCCGCAGCCGGGCTGTGGCCGCCCGCAGCGATCAACCAGATCACCCACAGGGCCGGGTCGATCCAGGGCGCTCCCCGGGTGGCCCATGCCCAGTCGACCAGCAGCGCATGGTCTTCGCGGATCAGGACGTTCTCGTTGTTCAGGTCCGTGTGCAGCAGATAGCCGCCGGCGAGGCGGGACAGCACCTCGGGATCGTCCACGTAGGCGGCCCATCGCTGCTCGGCCCGGCGTAGCTCGATCGGCGGACACGGGGTACGGCCGAGCCGGCTGAGGACGTCGACCATCAGCTCCAAGTCCCCGGTTTCCCGGTAGTCGGCGTGGCGGGCTTCGACGTGCTCGAACGCGACAAGGCTCCAGCCGTCGACGTCGAGGTGCCAGAGGACGGTGGGGGCGAGGCCTTTCACGTAGGGGTTGACCTCCCTCTCACGTCGCTGTGTCCACACGCGTGGGTGACTCAGCTGCATCCCCTTGACGAAGACGGCGCCCCTGGCGGTGCTGAGCTTGGCGGCGATCTCCGAGTTGAAACCGGCCGAGACGGTCTGCGCGGCAAGGACCGGCGTCCCGAGGCGGGCGGCGACGGCCCGGTGCACGGAGTCGGGCAGGTCTGCCCAGTGAATGCGGGTGGTGGTCACGGCCCACAGGTTCCCAGCTCCAGCCCGGCGGCCGACGGCACCGCAGCGAGGGCAACCGCCGTTTGAGCGTTCGCTCTGGCCGGTGAGGATGCGGCCCTGACCGAGAGCGCATGGGGCTGGGCGCGAAGCACAGCGAGGCCGACCGGGATTTGACACGCTCAAGACGACACATAGCCCGGAAGATCACGATCCGTAGCTAGTAGGTAGTTGACCTTGATCTGCGCCCAGCGACCCGGACGGTCAGCAGCAACGCGTAGCGGGCTGCTGCGCGCCGCCGACGGTGCCTGCTGAAGGTGCACCGGATTGCCGTTACTTGCCGTGACTGGAACCGGTTCAGAATCCTGGGGACCACTTGGGGAGTTCTTTGGGACCGCCCGCGATGAGCGCCCATGGGCGAAAACGGGAGCCCATGCACGAACTTGACGTTGATGGAGCGCCACTCGGGATTGACCGCTCGTGGGAAGAGCTGCCTACCGCGCATCACAACATGATGGAGTCCCGCCGAGTGGTGTTGCAGGGATCTTGGTGTAACCCCAGGCCTGGTCATGAAGGAGCCATCGCGCAACTCTCCGAGGAGGCATGCTCGTTGAGTGAGAGGTGTGCGATGGCCTTGTCCCAGTCCGACCTACTCCGCCTTATGGAGTCACTGCGTACGGCGGACGGAATCGAGTTGATCAGGGCCCTGGCCCAGCGGCTCCTGCAGGAGCTGATCGAGGCCGAGGCGACCGCCCGGATCGGGGCCGAACCCGGTGAGCGCACCGGCGCCCGTACGACCTGGCGCAACGGCCACCGTGACAAGACCCTGACCACGCAGGCCGGCGACCTGGAACTGGCCATCCTCAAAGTCCGCACCGGCAGCTTCTTCCCCAGCCTGCTGGAACGCCGGAGCCGCATCGACCAGGCCCTCTACGCGGTCAAAATGGAGGCCTACGTCCTGGGCGTGTCCACCTGCTCGGTCGACGACCTCGATCCGGAAGGACTCCTGGCAGCTGCGGCCCGCGGCACTTCTGGAGGAGCCGGAACTGCCTTCCGGTGACTCCGCGGTCACGGCGGTCGGCTCGCATGAGGAGATCACGAGGAGTCTGAAGACTCTGTGGCGGGACTGGCAGGACGAGGCGGCGGGCGGCTGGGGCCCGCCGAGCGAGCGCACCTACATCTCCTACCACCTCACGCACGGGATGCGTCCCAACTGCAAGGGCTACGCCCAGGCTCGGTCCGCCGCGGACGAGTTGGTCGCCTCCTGGGAGGACCGTACTGGCTGCGGCGAAGGGGGCAGATCCCGCGCCGAAGCGCCTGGTGACCGTACACCTGACGGAGATCGTTGAGGACCCGTCGCACCGGTACGAGTGCGGGTTCCTCCGTGACCTCGACGACTGGACCATGGACGTGTTCGTCACCTGCCTCACCGCCGCCGACTGGGGCCGGTGCACCCTCGCCCTGAAGGTCCCCGCTCTCGTTGCCCGCCGGCTCCTCGCCTTGCGCTCCTCCGACCTCGTATGCGAACCCGACACCGCCACCACGGAGACGCCGACTGGTGGTTAGTACTCCAGCTGTAGATCACGATCATGCGCGGCTCGCGGCTTGGCGCCTGTAGTGGCTGGCCTGGGAACGAGCTTGATGACGACGCCTCCAGCAGGACCAGCGAAGCCAGTGATCGGCCTCATGGACGGGTCGGAAGATGAGGGCGATGAGGAGTCGCTGGATTTCGTTGCAGGTCAGCGGTATGAGGACATCCGGTCCGGGTCTGAGGCGGTGCTCGTCGGCGCGCACGACGGCCAGGAAGGCGTGGGCGAGCATGGCCAGGGTGACCCAGCGGGACCAGGACGTGTAGCGGCGGAGCTGGTGCTCGTCCAGTCCGGCCAGCCCCTTTCCGGACTGGAACGCCTCTTCGACCCTCCACCTGGATCCCGCGACCCGCACCAGGGCTGCCAGGGGGACCGGCTCGGGTGAGTAGCAGCGGTAGTAGGCGAGTTCGCCGCTGGTGCGGTTGCGGCGGATCAGCAGGTGGCGGTGGCCGGGGGCGGTGCTGGGCAGGTCGATGTGGGCCCAGTCGTAGAAGCGGTGTCCTTTGGCTCCGGCTCCGGCGGACAGCTTCTGCCAGGCCCGATTGGGGAGCTTCTTGGCCAAGATGTCCGCGCGGAGCTTCCCGGCCGCGGTGGTGACCTCGTGGGTGCGGGCCACCGCGAGGACGTACCCGGTGGCGCGGTCCTCCAGAGCGGCGCGCAGTGTGGGGTTGCCGCCGTAGACCTCGTCCCCGGCCACCCAGGGGGCGTGGTGGCCGGAGTCCAGGAATCGGGTGATCATGCGGGCGGCCAGTTCGGGCTTGGTGGCGAACGCGGTGTCCGGGTCGAGTCCGGCGGCCTGGCAGCGGTCGGGTTGGTCGGTCCACGAGCGCGGGATGTAGAGCTCGCGGTCCAGTGCAGCGTGTCCGTGCCGGCCTGCGTAGGCGAGGTAGACGGCGACTTGGGCGTTTTCGATCCTGCCCGCGGTGCCGGTGTACTGGCGCTGGACGCCAACGGTGTGGATGCCCTTCTTCACGTCTCCGGTCTCGTCGACCACGAGCACCGCCTGGTCGTCGTGCAGGTGCTCGACCACGTAGTCCCGCAGGTCGTCACGGACGGCGTCGGCGTCCCACTTCGCGCGGCTCAGCAGGTGCTGCATGGCGTCCGGAGTGGCCTCGCCAGCCCATTCGGCGATGGTCCAGCAGTTCTTCCGCGGCAGGTCCGCGAGCAGTCCCAGCAACAGGTGCCGTATCCGGCGACGGGGCTCGACCCGGGCGAACCTGCCCGCGATGCGGTCCATCAGGCCCTCGAACGCTTCCTGCCAGCGGGCAGCGTCTACGCTGTGACCTGCGGCCACCGCGTGATCGTTTGTCTTCACACACTGATGATCAACGGTGGCCGCGCCTGCCAGCGCCACAGGGCGGAACGGCTCGTCGAAGGAAACGCAGTGCTGGGATTGCTGGGCTTCTACGACGAACTCGACAACCGCTGCGGCCAGCCGAACGGATCGATCCGCGATGCCGTCCAGCCCGTCGGCGAGCCGGACGAGGCGGATCTGGTGGCCTACCTGGACGCCGGCCACGTCCTGATCGACGTCATGGAATCCGGAGACGACGTCATCAATGGCAGCGCCCACCGGCACTCTTCCGGATGCTCCTCCCCGGTGACTGACGGGGCATGGCTGTGGCGCCAGGACTTCCCGCACTACGTGGAAACGCACCACGTTGCGCTGCCCGAGGCGTTCATCGAACACGTCCGCAGCCTGAACTATCAGATGCCCAGCATCATCGTCGCGCAGTTCGCTCCACACTACGACGAGACCATGCCCCTGGTCGGCTGGGCCTCGGCTACTCCGTGGCGATCGACGGCGACCACGCTCGTACCTGAACCGCGAGCAGTGACCAGCAAAGCCCGGTTCGACGCGGCGATGCTGGACCAGGACCGGAACCAGCCGCACGGTAGCTGGGGCAAGCGGCGCAAACCACGGAAAGCGTAGGCACCAGCAGCCCAAGAACGATCTACAGCTGGAGTATTAGTGAGGTCGACGTGCTGGCGGCGAGTGCAGCGGCGACCCGTTGCCCGCGATGCAGAGCAGCCAGGTCGGCTATGCACAGCGGACCTGGTCGATCAGCTGGGTATCCTGCTCATCGGCTGCAGCTCCACAGTCGATGAGCAGGTGAGTCTCTTTCAGATGTTTGATCACATCGGTGTCTGGCCAACAGCTCCGGTGCGATGATGTGTGGCATGGTGCTTCACGTCGGGGTGGCGGCGCTCCGTAGACGGCGGATGCAGTTGCGGGACAGCGCGAGCAAGGTAGCGGACGACGGAGATACGGTCACCTCCTGCCTCCTTCTCTTCTATGCGGCGGAGTGCGCGCTCAAGGAGAGGGTGCTGGCGCGTCGGGGCCTTCGGGACACTTCGCATCTCGAGCCGACACACGATCTCTGGAAGTTGGCGAAGGATCTAGGTCTGCCGCAGCGTCTGGGTGCTGCTCTAAAGGGGATGAAGAACTGTCGCGCTGTTGGACAGCCCGGAGTGAACGTGGCCCTAGCCGATCTGCACCAGGCCTGGCGTTATGGTGTGAAACTGCATGTCGAGGACGAGAAGAAGGCCCGTGACCTGCTGGACGAGCTCATCTCATGGTGCGAACAGGACTAGGGGGCCGATTCGTGGCAGAACCTGGAAAGCTGGAAATCATGGACAGCGGAATCATGCCTCCTGGCCACCTCTTCAGCTGGGTCGATGTGGATGAGCATTTGACCAGGCTGGCTTTGGCAGGGGAGTGGCCAGACTGGCTCGTCGCCGCAGACGGCTGGTGGGACTGTCTGGAACTGGTCACCACGACCAGCGTCGATCCAGAAACAGTGAAACGCTGGCTGGACGAAGCGTTCGGTACCGGATCGGCGGGGTGGGCTGACGGCGACCTATTGCTCGGCCTTGACGATCCTCGGACCACCAAGTTCACCGGACTGCGGGTCGAGCTCAGCGTCGACGTTGAACAACTTGGTGCGGCCAGGAAGCGCGTCCCGTTGCTTCGGGAGAAGCACATCACCCGCCAGTTGGCAGAACCTCTTCAGCGGCCTGATCTGCCAACATTTGCTGACGATGTGCAGATCATGGCATTCCACTCCTTCAAGGGTGGGGTCGGGCGTACGGTACACGCCGTGGCAGTCGCCGACAGGCTGGCACGAAGCGGCGGGAAGGTCCTGTTGATCGACGCCGATCTGGAAGCTCCTGGCATCACCTGGATGCATAAGGAACAGGGCGGGCAGTGCGACTTCACCTACGAGGACTTCATCACTCTTCTCCAGGGTGGGGAGAACAACGACTCTAAGGCAGCGGTCGACATCGCAGCTGCTTACCTGCCCAATCAGCAGGCTGGCCACTACGCGAGTGGCGGGAGTATCACTGTTATGCCGTCGAGCCGTCGCGTGACGTTGGCCCCGCCCCGGATCGAGCCAGCGGACCTTCTTTCCCCTGGGCGGTCGGCATACTTCGTCACGGAGGCTCTGGCGGCCCTGGGAGCACGGCTCGGAGCGGACACGGTCGTCGTCGACCTCAGAGCCGGCGCCTCCGAACTCTCTGCACCGGTGCTCCTTGACCCTAGGGTGCAGCGCGTCTTCGTAACTACGCTGAGTCATCAATCTCTCGCGGGAACAGAGTTGATGGTACGACAGCTTGGCGGAAAGGCGCCTACTGTGCAGGGTACTGACCCTGCAACGTCGGTCATTGTCACCCAATACCGGATGGACACTCACACGGTTCAGGCCGATGCTGCGCGCAGCATGCTTTCGGCGGCTCTCGGAAGTGCGCTCCGTGGACCAGCGGGGACTGGCGGAGACGGCACGGAATCCGTTGATGCGGCGCTGCTTGCCCAGCCGGTACTAAGCCCCTTCAAGGAGGAGCTCCTCGCCCTTCCTTCTTCCTGGGACGCGGTACTGGACGTGATTTCGTCGTGTGGAGTCGCGGACGGACTCGAGTCTCTCCTTCCGACGCCCGGACCCCGCACTGCTGGTGGACCTATGCCCGGGGTGGCGGTGGAATACGGTCGACTGCGGCGCAACCTCGCCCGGACCGCCGAGAACCTCGTCTACGCGGAGCAGAGCGGACTCTCTTCGGCTGGTGGCTTTCTCGTAACGGAACCTCTCCGTCGCCTGCTCGCTGACCATCGGACCGAGCTGCCACAGGCTCTAGTGGTGGGGGCGAAGGGAGCTGGTAAGACATTTATGTACGCGAAGGCATGTGCGGCGCGGACATGGCAGACGTTTGCGGCGCAGTCCGGGATCGGTGGTGTCACGGTTGAAGCGCCCATTGTTCCTGTTCTGGAGTCAGCGAACCTGGAGCACAGGGATCTCGAGCCACAGGACTTGCGTGATGCTTTCGCGTCGGTGCACGGGGACGTGCCACGGCGGGATGTCATCGCATCGAGTATCTCGGACAAAGTGAAGGCTGGTCTGGGCAGGCTCGGCGGTCAGGACGAACTCGGTTGGCGAAGTCTGTGGTTGGAATGCATGGCCATGGCCTGCGGACTGGAGGTCTCCGAACGGCGGACTCCGGAAGAGGCATTGATCGATCTCGGCCGACGGGCTAAGGCGGTCTTCGTGATCGACGGCCTCGAGGACCTTCTGCAAAACCTGGACAGCGATGCGAAGCGCACTGCACTGAGGGTTCTGCTGATCGATGTTCTGGGATGGCTTCGATCGCTACGCGGCCGGCCCTTCGGGCTCGTGGTCTTCGTCCGGCGTGACCTTGTTACCGGAGCGGTTCGGCAGAACAGTGCACAACTCCTCGGCAGGTACGATCACTACGCCTTGCATTGGAGTAAAGAAGAGGCGCTGCGTCTTGCGCTCTGGGTGGCTGCACATGCCGAAGCACTACCTGAACCCGTTCCACTCCCCGGGATCACTGATCTCTCGGAGGACGAGTTGATTGACAGTCTCATCCAGGTGTGGGGCTGGAAGATGGGCAGTGCGAGGTCTCGCGAGGCGCGCTCTCACCTATGGGTCCCTGCAGCACTCGGGGACTTCAATGGCCAGGTGCAGGCGCGAGACGTGGTCATGTTTCTTGCAACTGCCGCCAAGAACTCGGAGCAGTACAACGACACGGTGGACGATCGCGTGCTCGTCCCCACTGCAATGCGTAAGGCCTTGCTCGAATGCAGCAAGAACAAGATTGCTTCAGTGGGGGAGGAGGACAAGGAAATTGGTCGATTGTTGGTGCACATGCAGGGGCTCGGCCACTCTGTCCTTGTTCCGTTCGAACTCGAGCAGGTCGAGCTGACTGTTGCGGAGGCGGACCTGCTTCTCGATTCCGGGGTTTTCAGTAAGGGTTCAGACGGACGCTACTGGGTACCTGAGATCTATCGGCATGGTCTTGGGTTCAACAGTGAGCGCCGTGCGCGTGTGCTCTGGTAGCAGGCGAGGTTGGTTGACGGCTTTGGCCAGGCGGTCGATGTTGGCGACGGCGAGGTTGCCGATGCCGCGTTTGACCAGTGGCCAGATGCCTTTCTTCGGGTTTCGGGAGGGGGGGGGGGGCGGGGGGGGGAGAAGGGGGGGGGGGGGGGTGGTCTTTTCCGGCGTTTTTTTCCCTCTTTTCTCTCCGAAGGGGAAAAGAGACTCAAACAAGGG
>NZ_JBWKER010000013.1:40887-46630 GCF_056435345.1 Kitasatospora sp. NPDC043950 | reverse complement strand
AGGCGGTCGGTGTTGGCAACGGGGAGGTGACGGATGCAGTTTTTGACAAGGGACAAGGTGCCTTCCTTGGGGTTTCCCCCCGCGCAGGACTGAGGGCCGAAACCCGAATTGATGTTCCCTGGATTCGTTCATGATGTGTTGCCCCTTCTCGTCCGAGGAGGGGCAACGCGGCTTACGGCAGTGGCAGGACGTGGCGGAGGGCTTCGAGGGCGTCCGGGGGGCCGTCGACGGTGAGGGTGGTGTGGGCGCCGCGGCCGTAGGTGAAGAGGATCAGTTCGCCCGGGTCGCCGGCGAGTTGGACGGTGGGGGAGCCGGTGGGGCCGACGGTGAGGGACTGGCCGTCGGGGCGGCGCAGGGTCAGCCGGACGGGGGAGCGGCGGCCGGCTTCCAGGCGGGCCAGCAGGGGCAGTCGGCGCCACAGGGCTTCGGCGCGGCCGGCGGGGACCGGGGCGGGGGTCCAGTCGTCGGCGGCCCGCAGGACGTCCTCGGCGTGCACGTAGTACTCGACGGTGTTCGCGGCCTCGTCGGCGCCGGGCAGGGCGAACGGGGAGAGCACCGGCGGGCCGGAGCGGAAGAGCTTCAGCAGCTCCTCGTACGGGCGCTCGGCGTACGCGGACTGCACCCGGCGGGCCCGGTCGGCGAGGGCGCCGATCAGCAGTCCGGCCGCCGCGTCCGGGCGGTGCTCGCGGACCACCAGGTGGGCGGCGAGGTCGCGGGTGGTCCACCCGGCGCAGAGGGTGGGGGCGTCCGGCCCGGCGGCGGCCAGGAGTGCGGCGAGGCGGTGGCGTTCGGCGAGGGCGTGGTTCGACATGGCGCCACGATAGAGGCTGTCAGCGCAGGTTGCCGGTGAGCTTGGGGCCGCCCTGCTTGTTGCCAGCGGTCAGGGTGCAGGTGTAGTCCCGCCAGCCCTGCTGGTAGTTGGCCTGGGCAGGGCCGAACTGGCGGCCGTAGTACGTCTTCCCGTCGTTCTGGCGGGCCTTGGCGGCGGCCTCGGCCTCCTTGCAGCCCTCGCGCATGGCGAGCGCGATCGGGATCTCGCCGGTCAGGCCGTCGGCCAGTTTCAGGTCGGCGATCACCTGGCCGTCGTGCTCGCCGGTGCAGGGGCGCTCCTCAGCCTTGGTGATCACCGGGCTGAGCTGCGGGTGGTCGAAGCAGGCGCCGACCGGGAAGAAGGCGTACGGCGGGGTCCTGGTCGGGGTGGGTGTCGGCGTGGGCGTCGGGGTCGGGGTGGCCGTGGGGGTCGGCGGGGGCGGCGCGGCGGCGGGCTTGCGCTCCTCCGGCCAGAGCAGGACGGTGGCCACCACCGCGAGCAGCACGGCCAGGACGGCCACGACGGCGAGGACCAGGCCCCGGGACGGGCGGGAGTCGGCGGCTGCGGGCGGCTGCTGCTCGGAGGTCATGGCCATGAGGATGGCCCACGCGGGGCCCGCCCGGCAGGCGGTTGGCCGAAATCACCCCTTTACGGCGATGTTCGGGGTGGGGCCGGAGAGGCTCCCCGGCGGCGCGGATCCGGTCCAGCGGTTGTGCGTGCACCGGGTAGGGCCCACCGCACAAGGCACAGGGCACAGGGCACAGGGCGCATCCGGGGCGGCGGCCCGGACTGCAACAATGGGCCCCATGTCCACCACACCCGCCACCCCCGGCACCACCGCCCTGGCCCCCGAGATCGCCGCGCGCCTCAAGCGCACCGAGGACGGCCTGCTCCCGGCGATCGCGCAGCAGTACGACACCGGCGAGGTGCTGATGCTGGGCTGGATGGACGACGAGGCGCTGCACCGCACGCTCACCACCGGCCGCTGCACCTACTGGAGCCGCAGCCGCCGCGAGTACTGGGTGAAGGGCGACACCTCCGGCCACGCCCAGGCGGTCAAGTCGGTGGCGCTGGACTGCGACGGCGACACCCTGCTGGTGAAGGTCGACCAGACCGGTGCCGCCTGCCACACCGGCGACCGCACCTGCTTCGACGCCGACGTGCTCCCGCTCGCCTGACCCCTCCGCCCACTCCTCCTGCCGGAACTCCAGAAGGTGCCGCTCGCCATGGATCTCGAAGCCTTCCGCAAGCTCGCCGTCGACACCCGGGTCATCCCGGTCACCCGCAGGCTCCTCGCGGACGGTCTCACCCCGATCGGCCTGTACCGCAGCCTCGCCGAGGAGCGGCCCGGCACCTTCCTGCTGGAGTCCGCCGAGCAGGGCCGCAGCTGGTCGCGCTACTCCTTCGTCGGCGTCCGCAGCGCCGCCGTCCTCACCGTCGGGGAGGACGGCGAGGCCCGCTGGCTGGGCACCCCGCCGGTCGGCATCCCGACCGGCGGCGACCCCTTGCAGGTGCTGCGCGCCGCGCTGGAGGCGCTGCACACCCCGCGCCGCGACGACGACGGCCTGCCGCCGCTCACCGGCGGCCTGGTCGGCTACCTGGGCTACGACGTCGTCCGCCGGCTGGAGAAGCTGCCCGACCTCAACCCGGACGACCTGCGGCTGCCCGAGCTGACCATGCTGCTCGCCACCGACCTCGCCGTGCTCGACCACGTCGACGGCACGGTGCTGCTGATCGCCAACGCCGTCAACCACAACGACCTCGCCAGCGGCGTGGACGAGGCCTACGCGGACGCGGTGGCCCGGCTGGACGCCATGGAGGCTGACCTGCTCAAGCCGGTCGACCCGGGCCTGGCCACCTTCACCCCGGCCGGGCCGGGCGAGGCCCGCTCCCCGTTCGGCGGCGCGCCGTACCGGGCGGCGGTGGAGGTGGTCAAGGAGCGGATCCGGGCCGGCGAGGCCTTCCAGGTCGTCCCTTCGCAGCGCTTCGAGGCGCCCTGCCCGGCCTCGGCGCTGGACGTCTACCGCGTGCTGCGCACCACCAACCCCAGCCCGTACATGTACCTGTTCCGCTTCCCGGGGCCGGACGGCACCGCCGAGGGCGGCTTCGACGTGGTCGGCTCCAGCCCGGAGGCGCTGGTCAAGGTGACCGGCGGCGAGGCGATGGTGCACCCGATCGCCGGGACGAGGCACCGCGGCGCCACCCCGCACGAGGACGCGGCGCTGGCCGCCGAGCTGCTCGCCGACCCCAAGGAGCGGGCCGAGCACCTGATGCTGGTCGACCTGGGCCGCAACGACCTGGGCCGGGTCTGCGAGCCGGGCAGCGTGGAGGTGGTCGACTTCATGCACATCGAGCGCTACAGCCACGTGATGCACATCGTCTCCACCGTCACCGGCCGGGTGGCGCCCGGACGGACCGCCTTCGACGTGCTGACCGCCTGCTTCCCGGCCGGCACCCTGTCCGGCGCGCCCAAGCCCCGCGCGATGCGGATCATCGAGGAGCTGGAGCCCACCCGCCGCGGCCTGTACGGCGGCTGCGTCGGCTACCTGGACTTCGCCGGGGACTCCGACACCGCGATCGCGATCCGCACCGCCGTGCTGCGCGACGGCACCGCCTTCGTGCAGGCCGGCGCGGGCGTGGTCGCGGACTCCGACCCGCACGGGGAGGACACCGAGTGCCGCAACAAGGCGGCCGCCGTGCTGCGGGCCGTCGCCACCGCCAATACGCTGCGGACGCCGGAACTGTCGTAAGTCGTCAGTGTCGTCAGTGTCGTCAGTCGTCGAGGGAGGCGGCCGGGATGTCCGAGGTGTCGCCCGACGAACTGCGGCGGGTGGTGGTGCTCGATGCGGCCGCCCAGATCGAGGACCAGTTGGGCGGGCACGGCCGGGTGCTGTCCGGCGCCGTGATCGACGCCCCGGCCGGGGCCCCCGACCTGATCCCCGACCTGACGGTGACCGCCCCGGGGGCGGAGCCCGACGGCCGGGGCCGGTACCCCCAGGGCGCCGTCGAGGCCGTCCTGGAGGTGGCCCGGTCGCACCTGGCCGCGGCGGCGCTGGCGTACGCGCGCAGCGGGATCCCGCTGTACGTGGTGGTCGACCCGGCGGCGGCGGCCTGCACCGTGCACACCGCGCCGTCCGTCGACGACGGGTACCGGGAGGCGGAGCGGGTGCCGTTCGGCAACGATCTCTTCCTGCCGCTCGCCGGGCGGACGCTGGTGCTGCGGACGGACGAGTTCCCGGCCGGGCCGCCCACCCCGGGTGCGGGGCCGGACGCCGGGCGGGGGATAGTGGACGGGTGAGCGCACCTGACCAGACCCCCGTACCCGCCCCGCCGGCCCCCGCGTCGGGCCGCCGGACGCTCGGCGTGATGCTCCTGCTGACCGTGCTGAGCGCCGTGCTGGTGCTGACCGCCGTCGGCCGGGTCTGGGCCGAGGGCCGGGCCGGCACCCTGGCGGTGTCCGTCTCCGGCGGCGCGATCTCCGAACTCCCGGGCGGGCTCGCCCTGGTGGGGCTCGCGGCGGCCGTCGCGGTGTTCGCGGTGCGCGGCGCGGGCCGGCTCGCGGTCGGCGCGCTGACCCTGCTGGCAGGCCTCGGCGCGGCCGCCGCCTCGGCCGCGGGCGCCGGGGACACCGCCGCGCTGGACGCCGAGGCGGCCCGCAAGCTGGCGCTGTCCGGCTCGGCGGCCACCGAGGTCGGCCACACCGGCTGGCCCTGGGTGGCGCTGGCCGGCGGGCTGCTGCTGGCCGTCGCCGGGCTGCTCACCCTCCGCTACGGCCGGAGCTGGCCGGCCATGGGCAGCCGCTACGAGGCGCCCACCCGCAAGGCCCCGGCGAAGAGCGACACCCCGGCCGACCTGTGGAAGGCGCTGGACCGGGGCGAGGACCCGACCACGGTCTGAGCGCGGGGTCTGGGCGCCGGCCTTGAGCGCCGGGCCCGGGCGGGCCCAGGCTTCGGGCCCCAGCGGGCCTCAGCAGCCCTCAACGGGCCCCGGCGCCGGTGTGACGCGATAGACCCGCCACCCGCTTTGGGCCGCCGGTGTGTGGCCCGGCACAATGGAACCCGTCAACCCGCCGGCGGCCCCGCAGGCCCGGCCGGGCCCCGAGAGGCTAGGAGCACCACTCAGATGGCAGCAGCAGCACACGGTCACACCACCGCCGCCTGGACCGGCGTGACCATCACGTTCATCGGTTTCGGGATCGCGGGGGTCGCGATGATCCTCCCGTCGGTGATGCTGGTCTGGGCCGGCATCGCGGTCATCCTGGCCGGCGGCGTGGTCGGCAAGGCCATGTCGATGGCGGGCATGGGCCAGCAGCCGAGCGCCAACGTGTACGCCTCGCACGAGGAGCAGCGCGCGGCCCGGGCCGCCGTCGCCGCCTGACGACGGACTCCTCGCAGTAGATACGACTCGTAGCAGTACGACTCGCAGCAGTACCGACTCGTAGCAGTACCGAACGGCGGGCGCGCCACGCCCGCCGTTTCGTTCTGTCCGGGCCCGGCCCGGGCAGAATCGGGGCGTGACCTCCGCCTCCACCACCTCCGCCCTGCCGCCCGTCCTGCGCCGGCTGGGGCCGCCGCTGGCCGCGCTGGCGGCGGTGGCCGTTCCCGCCGTCTACGTCGCCGCGGTGGACCCGAACACCCCCGGGCACTACCCCGACTGCCCCTTCCTGGCCGCCACCGGCTGGTGGTGCCCCGGCTGCGGGGGGCTGCGCTGCGTCCACGCGCTGGCCCACGGGGACTTCACCGGCGCCCTGCACGACAACGCCGCGGCCGTCCTGCTGTTCGGCGTCCTGGCGCTGCTGTGGCTGCGCTGGGCCTGGGCCGCGCTGACCGGCGCCGGGGCGAGGTGCAAGCACCCGGCCCAGGCCCGAGAATGGGGGGTGGTTCCTCTTTCTCCTTCTGTGTTTTCCGTGGTTTTCAACCCGTCCCCCTAGAT
>NZ_JBWKER010000013.1:22907-40877 GCF_056435345.1 Kitasatospora sp. NPDC043950 | reverse complement strand
TGCTTGGTGTCGGGTTTTCCTGGGGGGTCTCGGGGGATGGGGCGCTGGCAACCGGCGCCGGTCAGCGGCCCAGGCCCCCGCTCGGGGCCCGGCGCTGGGTGCTGGTCCTCCTGCTGCTGCTGGTGTTCACGGTGGTGCGCAACCTGCCCGTCGGGGCGGGGCTGGCGCCCCTGCTGGTTTGATCGCCCACGCCGACGGGTAGCGACCCGCGCAGGCTCGCGCACCGGTCCACACCGGGGTCCGTACATCGGTCCACTTGGTCCGCACCGCGCGTTCGGGCGCCGCCGGAGAACCGGTGAAACCGCAGTTGGGAGCTGCCCAGGGGGGCGTCCGGCACGCGAGACGCACACCGGGCGGATGCGCCCCGCGCCCCCGGGTGCCGATACCATCGAAGTGCCGCCGGGCCACCGCCCGGACGGCTCGTCGCCGGCGAACGAACAGAAATGTTGGGGGCACTTCGCGTGAGCGAGCGAACCATTGACAGGTGCGTGTTGCGCGCAGCGCCTGCTGAGCGAAGCGAGGTGTGCGCATGAGTGTGCTCGACACGATCATCGAGGGGGTCCGCGAGGACCTCGCCGAACGACAGGCCCGGGTCTCCCTGGACCAGCTGAAGGAACTCGCCGCCAAGGCCCCCGAGGCCAAGGACGGCGTCGCCGCGCTCAAGGGCGACGGGGTCCGGGTGATCTGCGAGGTGAAGCGCTCCAGCCCGTCCAAGGGCGCGCTGGCCGCGATCGCCGACCCGGCCGCCCTGGCGGGCGACTACGCGGCCGGCGGCGCCGCCGCGATCAGCGTGCTCACCGAGCAGCGCCGTTTCGGCGGCTCGCTGGCCGACCTGGACGCCGTCCGCGCGGCGGTGGACACCCCGCTGCTGCGCAAGGACTTCATCGTCACCGCCTACCAGCTGTGGGAGGCCCGCGCGCACGGCGCCGACCTCGCGCTGCTGATCGTCGCCGCCCTCGACCAGTCGGCCCTGGTGTCGCTGATCGAGCGGGCCGAGTCGATCGGCCTCACCCCGCTGGTCGAGGTGCACGACGAGGAGGAGATCAAGCGCGCGGTGGACGCCGGGGCGCGGATCATCGGCGTCAACGCCCGCAACCTCAAGACCCTTGAGGTGGACCGCAACACCTTCGGCAACGTCGTCCACGCCATCCCGGACAACGTCGTCAAGATCGCCGAGTCCGGCGTGCGCGGCCCGCTGGACGTGATCTCCTACGCCAACCTGGGCGCCGACGCCGTCCTGGTCGGCGAGTCCCTGGTGACCGGCAAGGACCCGCGCGCAGCGGTCGCCGACCTGGTCGCGGCCGGCGCCCACCCCGCCGTCCGGCACAAGGACTGACCCGCCGACATGAAGATCGCCACCCGCCTCGCCCCCGGTTGCCGCCCGCGCGGCTGCCGCGCGCCCGCACGCCGGGTGCTGGGGCGGCGGGTGCGCTACGTGATCGGCTGCGAGCCCGGGCAGGTGCCGGGCCGCCGATGGCGACGGACATCCGGCTGAGCCCAGCCACGAGACGTCCCTGTCGTCATCTCCCAAAGGACTCCACCATGTCCGAAAAGTCCGCGAAGGACTACCTGTCCGGCGCCCAGGTGCCGGACGCCCGAGGCTACTTCGGTGCCTACGGCGGCCGCTTCATCCCCGAGGCGCTGGTCGCCGCCGTCGAGCAGGTCGCCGAGGAGTACGAGAAGGCCAAGGCCGACCCGGCCTTCGCCGCCGAACTCGACGGCCTGCTCAAGGACTACACCGGCCGCCCGAGCCCGCTGACCGACGTGCACCGCTTCTCCGCCGAGGCGGGCGGCGCGCGCGTCCTGCTCAAGCGCGAGGACCTCAACCACACCGGCTCGCACAAGATCAACAACGTGCTGGGCCAGGCCCTGCTCACCCGGCGGATGGGCAAGACCCGGATCATCGCCGAGACCGGCGCCGGCCAGCACGGCGTGGCCACCGCCACCGCCTGCGCCCTGTTCGGCTTCGACTGCACCATCTACATGGGCGAGGTCGACACCCAGCGCCAGGCGCTGAACGTCGCCCGGATGCGGATGCTCGGCGCCGAGGTGGTGTCCGTCACCTCCGGCAGCCGCACCCTCAAGGACGCCATCAACGAGGCGTTCCGCGACTGGGTCGCCAACGTGGACTCCACCCACTACCTGTTCGGCACCGTGGCCGGCCCGCACCCCTTCCCGATGATGGTCCGCGACTTCCACCGGGTCATCGGCGTCGAGGCCCGCCAGCAGGTGCTCGACCGCACCGGGCGGCTGCCCGACGCCGTCGTCGCCTGCGTCGGCGGCGGCTCCAACGCGATGGGCATCTTCCACGAGTTCATCCCCGACGCCGGCGTGCGCCTGATCGGCTGCGAGGCCGCCGGCGAGGGCGCCGACACCCCCAAGCACGCCGCCACCCTCACCAAGGGCGACCCCGGCGTGCTGCACGGCTCGCGCACCTACGTCCTCCAGGACGAGGACGGCCAGACCATCGAGTCGCACTCCATCTCCGCCGGCCTCGACTACCCGGGCGTCGGCCCGGAGCACGCCTGGCTGAAGGACACCGGACGGGCCGAGTACCGCCCCGTCACCGACGACGCCGCCATGCAGGCGCTGCGGCTGCTGTCCCGCACCGAGGGCATCATCCCGGCCATCGAGAGCGCCCACGCGCTGGCCGGCGCCCTGGAGCTGGGCCGCGAGCTCGGGCCCGAGGCCACCATCCTGGTCTCGCTCTCCGGGCGCGGCGACAAGGACATGCACACCGCGGCCGAGTACTTCGGCCTGTACGACGAGCCGGCCGGCGGTTCGGCCCACGACGCGGCCCACGGGGGTAAGTGACCATGGCATCGAAGCTCAGTGGCATCCTGGCGGCAGCCAAGGCCGAGGACCGCGCCGCGCTGATCGGCTACCTGCCGGGCGGCTTCCCGACCGTCGACGGCGGCATCCGGGCGATCAACGCGCTGATCGAGGGCGGCTGCGACATCGTCGAGGTCGGCCTGCCGCACTCCGACCCGGTCCTGGACGGCGCCGTCATCCAGACCGCCGACGACATCGCGCTGCGCGGCGGCGTGCGGATCAAGGACGTGCTGCGCACCGTCCAGGAGGTCGCCACCGCGCACCCCGAGGCGGCGGTGCTGGTGATGACGTACTGGAACCCGGTCGACCGCTACGGCACCGCGCGCTTCGCCGCCGACCTCGCGGCCGCGGGCGGCGCCGGCTGCATCCTGCCGGACCTGCCGGTGGAGGAGTCCGAGGAGTGGCGCAAGGCGGCGGACGAGCACGGGCTGGACACCGTGTTCGTGGTCGCCCCCAGCAGCAAGGACCCGCGCCTGGCCGAGGTCACCGCGGCCGGCAGCGGCTTCGTCTACGCGGCCGCCGTGATGGGCGTGACCGGGACCCGCGCCCAGGTCGGTTCGCTTGCCGAGGACCTGGTCGCCCGCACCCGGGCCACCACCGACCTGCCGGTCTGCGTCGGCCTCGGCGTCTCCACCCCCGAGCAGGCCGCCGAGGTGGCGGGCTTCGCCGACGGCGTGATCGTGGGCTCCGCGTTCGTGAAGCGGATCCTGGAGGCCGGCGACGACGAGGCGGCCGCGCTGGACGCGGTGCGCGCCCTGGCCGGCGAGCTGGCGGCGGGCGTCCGTCGGCGCTGACCCTCGTACCACCTGACGGCCCGTCGCTCCCTCCGGGGGCGGCGGGCCGTCGCGCTTGTGTGCGCCCGGCTCGCCGGGCGGCGGCGCTCGCGCGGCCCCGAACGGGTGAACAGCTACGGGCACACGCATCAGGCGGGGTTGACCGGCGTTGAGTGGAGGGACGAGTGCACGAACGAGGTGCACGGGGGTTGCCGAGCGAGCGAAGGAGTGAGCCGGTGCCGGGTCTCCATCGGGCCGTTCTGCTGCGGGCGGCCGCCGCCGCGCTGGCGCTCGGCGCCGCCGTCGGAGCGCACACCGAGGTGGGGCAGGCGCTGGCCAAGCGCGGTGCCGAGCGGGCCGTGCGGGACGCGTACGCCTGCGCCGAGGCGGCCCGCTGGGACGCCGCCGAGCGGGCAGCCCACCCGCACCACGAGGGCCGCGCCGACCTGTTCGACCCCGCCCGCCCGCCCGGCTGCCGCTCCTGAGGGCCGCGCCGACCTGATCGACCAGGGGCGCCCGCCCGGCCTCCCGCCCGGTCACCCGCCCCTGAACGGACGTTCGCCGGATTCGGACACACCATCACCAGACGTCACCCATCCGGCTTAATTCCTGAATATGGAGGAACCGCCCTTCATCCCTTACGGTTCATCAGGAAGTGAACGAGTTTCCCGAGGGGGGTTCCCTGATGGCCGGCCCGGCAGCGCAGCCCGGTGACACGGCGCCCGCGCCGCCCGCCCGGCGGCCGGTGCAGGCCTGGAGTCCGTGGCTGGGCACCGTCGTCCGGCTCGGCCTCGCGGTGGTCTGGGGCTGGGCCGGCCTGGCCAAGATCGCCGACCCGGCGGAGGCCGCCCAGGCCGTCCGCGCCTACGAGATCCTGCCCGAGGGCCTGGTCAAGCCGGTCGGCTACGCCCTGCCCTTCCTGGAGCTGGCGCTCGCCCTGCTGCTGGTGATCGGCCTCGGCGTCCGGATCGTCGCCGGCGTCTCCGCGCTGCTGCTGCTCACCTTCATCGCCGGGATCGCCACCGCCTGGGCGCGCGGCATCTCGATCGACTGCGGCTGCTTCGGCGGCGGCGGGCACGTCGACGCCTCGCAGACCGAGTACCTCCAGGAGATCCTGCGCGACACCGGGTTCCTCCTGCTGGCCGGGTGGCTGCTGTGGCGGCCCCGCACCAGGTTCTCGGCGGACGGCTGGCTGGCGAGCTGACCGGCCGGCCCCGCCACACCCCCACCCCACCCCACGAAGGCCCTCCCCGATTGTGGATGTCAAGGCAATGAGCGAGAAGAACCGAGAAGGCAAGCGCACCGCCCGCGAGCGGATGCTGGAGCAGCGGGCGGCCGACGAGGCCACGTCCAGGCGCAGGAAGAAGCTGTTGGTGGGCGGCGCGGTGCTCGTGGTGATCGCCGCCGCCGTGGTCACCGGCGTCGTGGTGCAGAACCAGCGCTCCAAGCCGGAGACCCCGGTCGCCGCCCCCGCCGGGACGATCGGTGACAAGAACCTGGTCATCCCGGCCGGCTCGGCCAACGCCCCGGCCGTCCTCACCGTCTACGAGGACCCGCGCTGCCCGGCCTGCGGGATCTTCGAGCGCGAGTTCTCCTCGACCGTCGACCAGCTGGAAGACGCCGGCAAGATCTACACCAACTACCACATCGTGTCGTTCATCGACCGGGCCGTCCCGGGCAAGGGCTCCAAGGCCGGCGCCAACGCGCTGGCCTGCGCCCAGGACGCCGGGCACTTCCGGGACTTCCACGACGTGCTGTACCGCAACCAGCCGGACGAGACCAGCGACGCCTTCGGCGACAAGGCCGTCCTGATCAACCTCGCCAAGCAGGTCAACGGTCTCGACACGCCCGCCTTCCAGGCCTGCGTCAACGACAACAAGTACGGCGGATGGGTGTCGTCCGTGCAGCAGGACTTCGACAAGTCCAGCTACAAGTCCACCCCGACCGTGCTGCTCAACGGCCAGCCGATCTACCCCAAGAACGGCGCCGAGGAGATCACCCCGGCGAACCTGGTGAAGTGGGTCGACGCCGCCAACCAGGGCAAGCAGCTGGGCACCGCGGGCTCCAACGGGCAGACCCCGGCGCCCACCAGCACCGCCTCGGAGGCCAACAACCCGTCGCCGACCGCGGGCTGAGCCCCGCACACCGCCGGGTGACCGCCGCCGTCTCCTCCCCGTCCGGAGGGGGCGGCGGCGCCGTTCCCGGTGCCCGTTGTTCGGTATCTGTGACCCCGGGGGTGCCCAGCAGGGGCCGCAGACCCTGTAGCGTCGGAACCGCCATGGATATCGCCTACATTCCCAGCCCGTCGCGGGGCGTCCTGTACCTCGGACCGGTCCCGCTGCGCGCCTACGCCTTCTGCATCATCCTCGGTGTCGTCGTGGCCGTCTGGCTCGGCAGCAAGCGCTGGGTCGCCCGGGGCGGTGCCAAGCACACGGTCGGCGACATCGCCGTCTGGGCCGTGCCCTTCGGCCTGGTCGGCGGCCGGCTGTACCACGTGATCACCGACCACCAGCTGTACTTCGGGGCCGGCAAGAACCCCTGGAACGCCTTCAAGATCTGGGAGGGCGGCCTCGGCATCTGGGGCGCCGTCGCGCTCGGCGCGGTCGGGGCCTGGATCGGCTGCCGCCGCCGGGGCGTGCCGCTGCCCGCGTACGCGGACGCCATCGCGCCGGGCATCGCGCTCGCGCAGGCGATGGGCCGCTGGGGCAACTACTTCAACCAGGAGCTGTACGGCCGGCCGACCACGCTGCCGTGGGGCCTGGAGATCGACAAGACGCTGCCGGGCGGCGAGGTCGTCAAGGGCGTCTACCACCCGACCTTCCTGTACGAGTCGATCTGGTGCGTCGGGGTCGCGCTGCTGGTCATCTGGGCCGACCGCCGCTTCAAGCTGGGGCACGGCCGGGCCTTCGCGCTGTACGTGGCCGCGTACACGGTGGGCCGGTTCTGGACCGAGTGGCTGCGGATCGACGAGGCGCACGTCTACTTCGGCCTGCGGCTGAACGACTGGACGTCGATCGTGGTGTTCATCGGAGCCGTGGTCTACCTGGTGGTCGTCGGCAAGAAGCGGCCCGGCCGGGAGGACCCGGCGAGCATCGACCCGCTGGCCGACGAGGAGGGCGAGGCGCAGGGCCCGTCCGACAAGGCGGCGGCGTCCGAGAAGGCCGCGGTGTCCGGCAAGGCCGCGGTGTCCGAGAAGTCGGGCAGGGCCGAGAAGGCCGGCAAGGCGGCTTCGGCGGAGAAGGCCGCCGGGAAGCCCGCGCCGTCCGAGAAGGTCGCCGGGGCCGGTGAGACCGCCGAACTGTCTCAGTCCGCGGACGAAAAGGCGGACGCGGAGGCAGCCTCCGAAGCCGTCGAGAGCGCCGACAAGAGTGCCAAGAACCTGACCTGACCTGGGAGTTACCCCCGCTTCGGCCGCCCGCGCGATGCTCGCGCAGGGCGGCCGAAGCGCTGTTCGGACAGCCTTACTTTGCTGGAAATGCGCAGGTCAGACGGTCTACGGTCGGGGCAGACGAATCGAACGGAGGGGAACTGCCGTGAGCGCGACCACCCTGGAGCCCGAGGCCGGGCACCACCCCCGCATACCCGCTGCCGGGCACCACCGGGACGTGAACGGAGGCTGGCTGCGGCCCGCCGTGTTCGGGGCAATGGACGGCCTGGTCTCCAACTTCGCGCTGATGACCGGTGTGGTCGGCGGCTCGGTGTCCAGCGGCACGGTGGTGCTGACCGGGCTCGCCGGGCTGGCGGCCGGCGCCTGCTCGATGGCGGCGGGGGAGTACACCTCGGTGGCCTCGCAGGCCGAGCTGGTGCAGGCCGAGATCGAGGCCGAGCGGCTGGAGCTGAGCCGCAACCCGCACGGCGAGCTGGCCGAGCTGGCGCAGCTGTACATCGCCCGCGGGGTGGAGCCGGACCTCGCCCACGAGGTGGCCCGGCAGCTGTCCGCCAATCCGGACCAGGCCCTGGAGATCCACGCCCGGGAGGAGCTGGGCATCGACCCGAACGACCTGCCGTCACCGTGGGTGGCCGCCGGGTCGTCCTTCGTCTGCTTCGCGGTGGGCGCGCTGCTGCCGCTGCTGCCGTACCTGCTGGGGGCGACCTCGCTGGTGCCGGCGCTGCTGCTGTCGGTGGTGGGGCTGTTCCTGTGCGGCGCGGTGGTGGCGCGGGTGACGGCGCGCAGCTGGTGGTTCAGCGGGCTGCGGCAGCTGGTGCTGGGCGGGGCGGCGGCCGGGGTGACGTACCTGCTGGGGTGGCTGATCGGCGGGCACGTCGGCTAGGCACCGGGGCGCCTGGGCCGTCGGCCGGCGTGTGTGACGACCCGGAGGAGTGCATGACTATGCCGGGAAGTGCGTGACGTTCCGCACACGGCTGCCGGGTGGTGCCTGGCCTAGTCTCACCATTCGGGCCTCGGGGCCGAGGATTCGCATCCGTGGGTGATCCCTCGGGATCGATTCACAGGCGTCCTTGATCGTCCCGTGTGGCGATCGGGTTTCGCCCCTGTTTCAGGCGGCCGACCGCCGGGCACAATCGAGGGGACGCGCATTGTGGCGCGTCCTCTCATTCCCCCCTTGACCTGCGGATCAGTCCGCCATGTGGACGAGATATTCCACTTCCCGGGATCTTGGGCATCATGTAACTTGCACGAAATCGCATCAGGGCCAACGTCGTCCCTCCTTGCACCACACAGCCGAAAGACGACGACGGGAGAGCCGATGCTGCCTGCATCCATGCACTCCGCCAACGAGCCCCAGGCCGGCGCAGCCCGCCAGCCGTACGCGCTCGTTCCGGATGCGCGACCTACCGCTCAGGGCCTGTACGACCCGCGAAACGAGCACGACGCCTGCGGCGTCGGTTTCGTCGCCACGCTGACCGGCATCGCCGACCACACCATCGTCGAACAGGCGCTGACCGTCCTGCGCAACCTGGAGCACCGCGGCGCCACCGGCGCCGAGCCGGACTCCGGTGACGGCGCCGGCATCCTCACCCAGATCCCGGACGCCTTCCTGCGCGGCAAGGTCGACTTCGAGCTCCCCGCCGCCGGCTCCTACGCGGTCGGCATCGCCTTCCTGCCCGACGCGGACGCCGCCGACGCGGACGCCGTCGCCCGGATCGAGGCCATCGCGGCCGAGGAGGACCTCACCGTCCTCGGCTGGCGCGACGTCCCCGTCACCCCGGACCTGCTCGGCGCCACCGCCCGCGGCGTCATGCCGCGCTTCCGGCAGCTCTTCCTCGCCAAGGAGGGCCTGGCCGGGATCGAGCTCGACCGGACCGCCTTCGTCGTCCGCAAGCGCTCCGAGCGCGAGGTCGGGGTCTACTTCCCGTCGCTGTCCGCGCGCACCATCGTCTACAAGGGCATGCTGACCACCGGCCAGCTGGAGCCCTTCTTCCCCGACCTGTCGGACCGCTCCTACGCCTCCGCCGTCGGCCTGGTGCACTCGCGCTTCTCCACCAACACCTTCCCGAGCTGGCCGCTCGCCCACCCGTACCGCTTCGTCGCCCACAACGGCGAGATCAACACGGTCAAGGGCAACCGCAACTGGATGAGCGCCCGCGAGTCCCAGCTCGCCACCGACCTCATCCCCGCCGACCGCAACGGCCGGGGCCTGGAGCGGATCTTCCCGGTCTGCACCCCGGAGCACTCCGACTCCGCCTCCTTCGACGAGGTCCTGGAGCTGCTCCACCTCGGCGGCCGCTCGCTGCCGCACTCGGTGCTGATGATGATCCCGGAGGCGTGGGAGAACCACGCCACCATGGACCCGGCCCGCCGGGCCTTCTACCAGTACCACTCCAACCTGATGGAGCCCTGGGACGGCCCGGCCTGCGTCACCTTCACCGACGGCACCCAGATCGGCGCCGTGCTCGACCGCAACGGCCTGCGCCCGGCCCGCTACTGGATCACCGAGGACGGCCTCGTCGTCCTCTCCTCCGAGGTCGGCGTGCTCGACATCGACCAGGAGAAGGTCGCCAAGAAGGGCCGCCTCCAGCCCGGCCGGATGTTCCTCGTCGACACCGCCGAGGGCCGCATCGTCGGGGACGAGGAGATCAAGTCCTCCCTCGCCGCCGAGCACCCCTACGCGGAGTGGGTCGCCGCCGGGCAGATCCAGCTCGCCAAGCTGCCCGAGCGCGAGCACATCTTCCACACCCACGCCTCGGTCACCCGCCGCCAGCAGACCTTCGGCTACACCGAGGAGGAGCTGCGGGTCATCCTCGCGCCGATGGCCAAGACCGGCGGCGAGGCGCTCGGCTCGATGGGCACCGACTCGCCGATCGCCGCGCTCAGCGAGAAGCCGCGCCTGCTCTTCGACTACTTCGTCCAGCTCTTCGCGCAGGTCACCAACCCGCCGCTGGACGCCATCCGCGAGGAGCTCGTCACCTCGCTGCTCAGCAACCTCGGCCCCGAGGGCAACCTGCTGGCCGCCGAGGCCGCCGCCTGCCGCTCGGTCGGCATCACCTTCCCGGTGATCGACAACGACGAGCTGGCCAAGCTCGTCCACATCAACCACGACGGCGACCAGCCCGGCCTCAAGGCCGTCACGCTCTCCGGCCTCTACAAGGTCGCCGCCGGCGGCCAGGGCCTGGCCGCCCGGCTGGCCGAGATCGCCACCGAGGCCGACGCCGCGATCGCCGACGGCGCCCGGATCATCGTGCTCTCCGACCGGCACTCCGACGCCGAGCACGCCCCGATCCCCTCGCTGCTGCTCACCTCCGCGATCCACCACCACCTCATCCGCACCAAGCAGCGCACCCAGGTGTCGCTGCTGGTCGAGGCCGGCGACGTCCGCGAGGTGCACCACGTCGCGCTGCTGATCGGCTACGGCGCCGGCGCCGTCAACCCGTACCTGGCCATGGAGTCCGTCGAGGACCTCGTCGCCCAGAAGGTGTTCATCCAGGGCGTCGAGCCCGAGAAGGCCATCAAGAACCTGATCAAGGCGCTCGGCAAGGGCGTGCTCAAGGTCATGTCCAAGATGGGCATCTCGACCGTCGCCTCCTACCGCGGCGCCCAGGTCTTCGAGGCCATCGGCCTCTCCCAGGAGCTGGTCGACGGCTACTTCGCCGGCACCACCACCAAGCTCGGCGGCATCGGCCTGGAGGAGCTCGCCAAGGAGACCGCCGCCCGCCACGCCAAGGCCTACCCGGCCTCCGGCATCCCGGCCGCGCACCGCGCGCTGGAGATCGGCGGCGAGTACCAGTGGCGCCGCGAGGGCGAACCGCACCTGTTCGACCCGGACACCGTCTTCCGGCTCCAGCACTCCACCCGCAACCGCCGGTACGACATCTTCAAGCAGTACACGGACCGGGTGAACGAGCAGTCCACCCGCCTGATGACGCTGCGCGGCCTGTTCCAGCTGGACGCCCTCGGCCGGACCCCGATCCCGGTCGAGGAGGTCGAGCCGGTCTCCGAGATCGTCAAGCGCTTCTCCACCGGCGCCATGTCGTACGGCTCCATCTCCCTGGAGGCGCACGAGACCCTCGCCATCGCGATGAACCGCCTCGGCGGCAAGTCCAACACCGGCGAGGGCGGCGAGGACCCGGACCGCCTGTACGACCCGCAGCGCCGCTCGGCCATCAAGCAGGTCGCCTCCGGCCGCTTCGGCGTCACCTCCGAGTACCTGGTCAACGCCGACGACATCCAGATCAAGATGGCCCAGGGCGCCAAGCCCGGCGAGGGCGGCCAGCTGCCCGGCCACAAGGTCTACCCGTGGGTCGCCAAGACCCGGCACTCCACCCCGGGTGTCGGCCTGATCTCGCCGCCGCCGCACCACGACATCTACTCGATCGAGGACCTGGCGCAGCTCATCCACGACCTCAAGAACGCCAACCCGGCCGCCCGCATCCACGTGAAGCTGGTGTCCGAGGTCGGCGTCGGCACGGTCGCCGCGGGCGTCTCCAAGGCGCACGCCGACGTGGTGCTGGTCTCCGGGCACGACGGCGGTACCGGCGCCTCCCCGCTGACCTCGCTGAAGCACGCGGGCGGCCCCTGGGAGCTCGGCCTCGCCGAGACCCAGCAGACCCTGCTGCTCAACGGCCTGCGCGACCGCATCGTCGTGCAGACCGACGGCCAGCTCAAGACCGGCCGCGACGTCGTCATCGCCGCGCTGCTCGGCGCCGAGGAGTTCGGCTTCGCCACCGCGCCGCTGGTCGTCTCCGGCTGCATCATGATGCGCGTCTGCCACCTGGACACCTGCCCGGTCGGCGTCGCCACCCAGAACCCGGTGCTGCGCGAGCGCTTCTCCGGCAAGCCCGAGTTCGTGGTCAACTTCTTCGAGTTCATCGCCGAGGAGGTTCGGGAGATCCTCGCCGAGCTGGGCTTCCGCACGATCGAGGAGGCCGTCGGCCACGCCGAGCACATCAACGCCGCCGCCGCCGTCGACCACTGGAAGGCCGCCGGGCTCGACCTGGCCCCGCTCTTCCACGTCCCGCAGCTGCCCGAGGGCGCGGCCCGCCACCGCACCACCTCCCAGGACCACGCGCTCGACAAGGCCCTGGACAACCAGCTGATCACGCTCGCCGAGGACGCCCTGGAGCGCGGCGAGACCGTCCGCATCCAGCTGCCGATCCGCAACGTCAACCGCACCGTCGGCACCATGCTCGGCCACGAGGTGACCAAGCGCTACCGCGGCGAGGGCCTGCCCGAGGGCACCATCGACGTCACCTTCACCGGCTCCGCCGGGCAGTCCTTCGGCGCCTTCGTGCCGCGCGGCGTGACCCTGCGGCTGGAGGGCGACGCCAACGACTACGTCGGCAAGGGCCTCTCCGGCGGTGTCGTGATCGTCCGCCCGGCCCGCGACGCCGCGGCCATCGGCAACGACGCGCAGAACCACGTCATCGCCGGCAACACCATCGGCTACGGCGCCACCTCCGGCCGGATCCACCTGCGCGGCAAGGCCGGCGAGCGCTTCGCCGTCCGCAACTCCGGCGCCACCCTGGTCGTCGAGGGCGTGGGCGACCACGGCCTGGAGTACATGACCGGCGGCCGGGTCGTCATCCTCGGCGAGACCGGGCGCAACCTGGCGGCCGGCATGTCCGGCGGCATCGCCTACGTCCTGGACCTGCGTCCCGCGAACGTCAACGACGGCCTGGTGGGCATCGAGGCCCCCTCCGCTGCCGACCGCGACTGGCTGCGCGAGACCGTGCAGCAGCACTACGAGGAGACCGGCTCCACCGTCGCCGCCGAACTCCTGGCCGACTGGGGCAGCGGGGTCTCCCGCTTCTCCACGATCATGCCGACCGACTACAAGGCAGTGCTCGCCGCCAAGGACGCCGCTGAGCGCGATGGCCTCTCCGAGGCCGAGACCACTCGCAAGATGATGGAGGCGGCTAATGGCTGACCCCAAGGGCTTCCTGACCACGCCCAAGCAGCTGGCCGAGCGGCGCCCCGTCGACGTGCGCCTGCGGGACTGGAACGAGGTCTACGTCGAGCGCAGCCTCCTGCCGATCATCACCGAGCAGGCCGGCCGCTGCATGGACTGCGGCATCCCGTTCTGCCACAACGGCTGCCCGCTCGGGAACCTCATCCCCGAGTGGAACGACCTCGCCTACCGGGACGACTTCGTCGGCGCGATCGAGCGGCTGCACGCGACCAACAACTTCCCGGAGTTCACCGGCCGCCTCTGCCCGGCGCCCTGCGAGTCGGCCTGCGTGCTCGGCATCAACCAGGACGCGGTGACCATCAAGAACGTCGAGGTCACCATCATCGACAAGGCCTGGGACCGCGGCGGCGTCACGCCGCAGGTCCCGGAGCGGCTGTCCGGCAAGACCGTCGCCGTCGTCGGCTCCGGCCCGGCCGGCCTGGCCGTCGCCCAGCAGCTCACCCGGGCCGGGCACACCGTCGTCGTGTACGAGCGCGCCGACCGCGTCGGCGGCCTGCTGCGCTACGGCATCCCCGAGTTCAAGATGGAGAAGCGCCACATCAACCGCCGCGTCGAGCAGATGCGCGCGGAGGGCACCCGCTTCCGCACCGGCGTGCACGTCGGCGAGGACATCACCGGCCAGCAGCTGCGCGAGCGCTTCGACGCCGTCGTCGTCGCCGCCGGCGCCACCACCGCGCGCGACCTGGCGGTGCCCGGGCGCGAGCTCAAGGGCGTCCACCAGGCCATGGAGTACCTGCCGCTGGCCAACAAGGTGCAGGAGGGCGACTTCGTCGAGTCGCCGATCAGCGCCAAGGGCAAGCACGTCGTCGTCATCGGCGGCGGCGACACCGGCGCCGACTGCGTCGGCACCGCCCACCGCCAGGGCGCGGCCTCCGTCACCCAGCTGGAGATCATGCCGCGGCCCTCCGAGGAGCGCCCCGGCCACCAGCCCTGGCCGACCATGCCGATGACCTACAAGGTCACCTCCGCGCACGAGGAGGGCGGCGAGCGGATCTACTCCGTGAACACCACCCACTTCACCGGCTCCGCCCCCGAAGAGGGACAGACGGTCGGCAACGTCCAGGAGCTGCACCTCGTCGAGGTCGAGTTCAAGGACGGCCGCTTCGAGCCCGTCCCCGGCACCGAGCGGGCCATCCCGGCGCAGCTCGTCACCCTGGCCATGGGCTTCACCGGCACCGACGTCCGCAACGGCCTGGTCGAGCAGCTCGGCGTGGACCTGGACGCGCGCGGTAACATTGGCCGCGACGGCCGGTTCGCCACCAATGTCGATGGCGTGTACGTCTGCGGAGACGCCGGCCGCGGTCAGTCGCTGATCGTCTGGGCCATCGCGGAAGGCCGCTCGGCCGCAGCCGCGGTGGACAAGTACCTCGGCGGCAAGACCCCACTGCCGGCCCCGATCCGTCCCACCGACCGCCCGCTGGTCGTCTGACGGGCCGACCGGCCCCCTGAACCCCCGGTGCCGCATCGCCGGGAGCTCAACCCGCTGCCCCCGCCAGCGTCGCCGGGCCAACGCGGTCTCCTGGCGCCTGCCCTCTTCCCCGACCAGTTGGAGGGCGGGCGCCGTCGCGTTCCCCCGGGCGGTCCGCCGCCTTACCCCGAAGATGGCAGGCCCGTCAAGGGCCGTGTCAACTCTCAGACATTTCCCAGGACTTGGGTCTACCGTAGGCCCGTTCCGGACGCCGCGCGGGAGGGCCTGACCGGACGGACTGTTGTTCGTCGGTACCAGGTGGCAGACTGCCGCCGACGGCCGGGGGGCTGCTGCGCGAGTGCGGAGGTTGACGCGATGAGCACGACTCAGACAAGCGGAGGCGCCACGGTACGGCGCCTGCTGCTCGGCACCCAGCTGCGCAAGCTCCGCGAGGCCAGGGGCGTCAGCCGCGAGGAGGCCGGCTACTCGATCCGCGCCTCCGAGTCCAAGATCAGCCGGATGGAACTCGGCCGGGTCGGCTTCAAGGAACGCGACGTCGCCGACCTGCTCACCCTGTACGGCGTCGAGGCCGAGCAGGAGCGCGCCACCGTCCTCGGACTCGTCCGGGACGCCAACGCCACCTCCTGGTGGCACGAGTACGGCGACGTGCTGCCCGCCTGGTTCCAGAACTACGTCGGCCTGGAAGAAGCCGTCGCCGAGATCCGCAGCTACGAGGTCCAGTTCGTCCACGGGCTGCTCCAGACCGCCGACTACGCCCGCGCCGTCATCGCCGCCGGCGGCCACGTCACCGACCCCGGCGAGATCGAACGCCGCGTCGAGGTCCGGCTCAAACGCCAGGCCCTGCTCACCGCCGAGAGCGGCCCCCGCCTGCTCGCGATCCTCGACGAGGCCGCGCTGCGCCGCCCCTGGGGCGGCCCCGAGCTGATGCGCAACCAGATCGACCGGCTGCTGGAACTCGGCGAACTGCCCAACGTCCGGCTCCGGGTGCTGCCGCTGGGCTGCGCCGGACTGAGCGCCGAGAGCGGCGCCTTCACCGTGCTCGGCTTCGCCGAACCCGAACTCGCCGACGTCGTCTACGTCGAACAGTTCACCACCGCGCTCTACCTCGACAAGCCGGCCGAGGTCGCCGAGTACCGCCACGCCATGGAAGGGCTGCTCGCCGACAGCCTCGACCCCGAACAGACCCGGCAGCTCCTGTACTCCGTACGCCAAGAGCTCTGAGACGTCAGTACGATGATGCCCAATCAGACCGGGCCGTAGCGGCTCGCCCGCCGACGTTCCCCGAACCGGCACGAGAGGGATCAGATGTCGTACTTCTCCGAGTTGGCGCTGCAGTACATCGACGGCGAATGGTGCAGCGGCAGCGGCTCCTGGGACATCGTCGACGTCGACCCCTACACCGGCGACAAGCTCGCCACCATCACCGTCGCCACCATCGCCGAGGTCGACCGGGCCTACCGGGCCGCCGAGCGGGCCCAGAAGCAGTGGGCCGCCACCACCCCCTACGCCCGCCGGCTCGTCTTCGAACGCGTGCTGCGCCTGATCGAGGAACGCGAGGAGGAGATCACCCGCGCCATCATGGCCGAGCTCGGCGGCACCGCGCTCAAGGCCGCCTTCGAGCTCTCCCTGGTCAAGGACATGCTGCGGGACTGCCTGCGGGTGTCCCTGGGCCTGGAGGGCCGGCTGCTGCCCTCGATCACGCAGGGCCAGGAGAACCGCCTCTACCGGCTGCCGGTCGGCGTCGTCGGCGTGATCAGCCCGTTCAACTTCCCGCTGTACCTCTCGATCAAGGCCGTCGCCCCCGCCCTCGCACTCGGCAACGGCGTGGTGCTCAAGCCGCACCAGGAGACCCCGATCGTCGGCGGCACCCTGATCGCCCGGCTCTTCGAGGAGGCGGGCCTGCCGGCCGGGCTGTTCAACGTCGTGGTCACCGACATCGCCGAGATCGGCGACGCCTTCATCGAGCACCCGGTGCCCAAGGTCATCGCCTTCACCGGCTCCGACCGGATCGGCCGGCACGTCGCCACCGTCGCCGCCGCCAACTTCAAGCGCACCGTGCTCGAACTCGGCGGCAACAGCGCGCTGATCGTGCTCGACGACGCCGACCTCGACTACGCCGTGGACGCCGCCGTGTTCAGCCGCTTCGCCCACCAGGGCCAGGTCTGCATGGCCGCCAACCGCATCCTCGTCGACCGCTCCGTCGAGGCCGAGTTCACCGCCAAGTTCGTCGCGAAGGTCTCCTCGCTCACCGTCGGCGACCCCAAGGACCCGGCCACCCAGATCGGCCCGCTGATCAACCCCGTCCAGGCCGACACCATCACCGCCCAGGTCGACCAGGCCATCGCCGCCGGCGCCACCGCACTGCTGCGCGGCACCACGGTCGGCAGCCTGATGGAGCCCGTCGTCCTCACCGGGCTGGCCGAGGACGCGCCGATCCTCCAGCGCGAACTCTTCGGCCCGGTCGTCCTCGTGGTGCCCTTCGACGGCGAGGACGAGGCCGTCCGGCTCGCCAACGACAGCCCCTTCGGGCTCAGCGGCGCGGTGCACACCGGCGACGTCGAGCGCGGCGTCCGGGTCGCGCACCGGATCGAGACCGGCATGATCCACGTCAACGGCGGGACCATCGCCGACGAGCCGGCGGTGCCGTTCGGCGGGGAGAAGAACTCCGGCATCGGGCGGCTCAACGGGGAGTCCACGGTGGACGCGTTCACCACCGTGAAGTGGATCTCCGTCCAGCACGGGCGCACCGCCTTCCCGTTCTGAGCGGTGCCGTTCCGGGCGTTTCTGTTCCGGGTGTTTCTGTTCTGACGGTGCCGCCTCGGGCGGTGCGGGTCGCCCGGCGGCAGCCGCCGGGCGACCTGATCGGTCAGGCCGGGTAACGGATGAGACCGTCGGTGGCGAGCTCGAAGCCGAAGGGGGCGGGGACCGGCACCCGGTCGCCGAAGCTGCCGGTCCAGCGTTGGCGGTAGGCGCCGTCGGAGGGCTCGGAGTAGAGGGTGATGCCGCCCTCGCGCGGATCGATCAGCAGGTACAGCGGGATCCGCATCTGCGGGTAGTCGCGCACCTTGCCGACCAGGTCGTTCTCCGGGTTCGACGGCGAGACGATCTCCACCGCGATCGCCGCCTCCTCGGCCGGCACCTCGTTGCCGCCCAGTTCGACGACCGAGATCGGGATGTAGGTCAGGTCGGGGTTGCGCAGCTTGCCCACGTTCGGCGACGCCAGATCGGTGTTCTCGCTCGGCATCAGGTCGGACGGGCGGCGCGCGTCGAACTGCTCGCGGACGAGCAGCAGGTTGCGCTGGTGGATCACCGATGGGCCGGCCATCATGATGATCTCGTCGCCGGAGATCTCGATCTTCCACCCGGCCGGAGGCGTCAGGCTCTGCGCGTAGGCCAGCAGCCGCGCGTGGCGCCCTGGGATCTGGAACTCGCTCATGGCCCCATTCTTCCACTGCGAACAGCACGAAGGCCGTCGGGGGGGGGGGGGGGGGGGGGGGGGGGAGGGGGGGGGGGGGGGGGGGGGGGAGGAGGGGGGGGGGGGGGGGGGGGGGGGGGGGGGGGGGGGGGGGGA
>NZ_JBWKER010000013.1:0-22898 GCF_056435345.1 Kitasatospora sp. NPDC043950 | reverse complement strand
GCCTCCCCTACCCCCCCCCCCCCGCCCCCCCCCCCCCCCCCCCCCCCCCCCCCACCACAAACACCCCCCCCCCCCCCCCCCCCCCCCCCCCCCCCCCCCCCCGACGGCCTTCGGATGAGGTGCTCAGAACACCGGCTGGCCGGCGCGCACCAGGCGCCAGGAGTCGGTGAAGAAGTCTGCCGGGTCGATGACGCCCTTGGCCTTCACCCAGGCGATCATCGTGTTGCGGATCTCGTCCGAGTTCGACCAGACCAGCTTGGCCTGCGCCACGTGCGGGAAGTTGCCGCCGCCGTTGGCACGGTAGTTGTTGACCGCCAGGACGAACTGCGCGGCCGGGTCGATCGGCTTGCCCTGGAACGACAGGTTGACGATCCGCTGCCCCTTCGGCTGCGCGATGTCGATGTCGTAGCTCAGCCCGTACAGCGAGTCGTAGTTGTAGTCCGGCGTGGTCTCCGCGCCGGTCAGCGCGTCCTTGTCGACCGGCGCGCCCGGGGCCAGCTGGTTGTAGTACTTGGCCGAGAACTCCAGGTAGTCCTTCAGCTGCGCGCCCGTCAGGACGCGTGCCTCCAGCGTGTTCTCGTAGATGTACAGACCCGCCGCGTCGCGCAGCTTCACCTGGCCCGCCGGGATCAGCGCCGTCCGGTTGAACGGCGCCGCCTGCGCCAGCACCGGCAGGTTGGCGTACTGCCCGCCCGCCAGCGCCGCCTTCACCGCGTCCGCCTGCACCCGGCCGATCAGGTCGATGATCGGGGTCGCCCGGAACCGCGCCTCGGCGATCGACAGATCCGTCTTGCAGGTGCCGATCTGCTGGTTGACGTACGCCACGACCTTCTTGTGCTGCTCGGTCAGCGCGTCCACGATCTCCGGGTTCTCCGGCACGGTGTTGGAGTTCAGCACCCGCGAGGACACCGAGAGGACCTTCCACGCGCCGTCGGCGAACTCGACGTCGAAGTCGAAGCAGCTCAGGCGCTGGCCCCAGCACAGCGGCTCGGAGAGCACCACGGTCCTGCCGGTCTTCTTGTTGACGATCAGCCGCTGCGCCACCTCCTTGTGGGTGTGGCCCACCAGCACCGCGTCGATGCCCGGAACGGTCTCGGCCATCTCGCCGGAGGCGTCCTCGGGCCAGGGCAGCTGGTCGCCGTAGGTGGTCGGCTCGTCGATGCCGGAGTGGGCGGAGACGACGATGACGTCCGCGCCCGCGGCCTTCATCCGGGGCACGTACTTGGCGGCCGTCTCGACGATGCCCGGGAAGACCATCTTGCCGGTGACGTTGGCCTTGTCCCAGATCGCGATGCCCGGGTTGGTGAGGCCGAGGATGCCGACCTTCAGAGGGGTGTCCTCGTCCAGCCACACCTCCTTGATCACGTACGGCTTGAAGGCCGGCTTCTCGTTCTTCGCGTGCAGCGCGTTGGCGCCCAGCAGCGGGAACTCCAGCTGGTCCTCGAAGGCCTTCACGGTGGGGATGCCGTAGTTGAACTCGTGGTTGCCGAGCGCGGCGGCGTCGTAGCCCATGAGGTTCATGGCGACGGCCATGGGGTGGTCGGGCACGTTGTCGCCGTCGGTGGCGATCGGCTCGATCCGGGCGTAGTAGTAGGTCAGCTGGGTGCCCTGGATGATGTCGCCGGAGTCGATCAGCAGGCAGCGGTCCCAGCCCTTCTCCTCGCGGACCTGGTTGGCCAGGGTGGAGATCTTGGCGAGGCCGACGTCGTTGTGCGCCTTGTCGGCGTACACGGCGTCGGTGAAGTAGTCCCAGTTGAGCACCCGGCCGTGCAGGTCGGTGGTGCCCATGACGGTGAAGGCCTGCTTGCGGCCCTTGCGCTTGCCCTTGGCGGCCGCCGGAGCCGGCTCGGCGGCCACGGCGGCGGGGGCGGCGGCGACGACTGCTCCGCCGGTCAGGGCGGCGCCGGCTGCGGTGGCGGCGGACCGGGTGACGAAGTCACGGCGGTTCAGGGGCATGGACGACTCTCCCGGGTGGGGACTGACGGGCCGATGGTCCGTCAACTGGTGTTCGGGTGGCGTGCCGAAGCGCATCGACGCGCGTAGAAGGACGCGCGTAGAAGTGTGCCGTGCGGGCCCGGCCGGTGGATAGCCCTCCGACGTTTCCAGCAGGTGAGATCTTGGCGACTCGTTCGTGACGGGGGTGCGCGGAGGGCGGGGTGGTAAGGGGACCCGGCCGGGCCCTGTCCGGTTTCCTCGGGGGCAGGACCCTCGGGGGCAGGACGCTCAGTTCAGGTCCGCGACCAGTCGGCGCACCTCGCGGCCGAGCTCCGCCTCCGGATCTGGGGCGGCCGGCCCCGCCCACGGCCGCCAGGTCAGCGCCCGCAGGTAGCCGGCCACCGCCACCGGCAGCCGGTGCCGCACGATCTCCTCGGGCACCGGCCCCGGCTCCGCCGAGCGCAGCGCCGCCAGCAGGCCCGCCACACCGGCCGAATCCGGCAGCGGCACCGTGGCCAGGTAGTCGGCCAGCGCGGCGAGCTCGGGATCGGGTCGCGGTGCGGGCTCCGGCGCGGGCTCCGGGTCCGGCCTGGGCGTCGACGTGGAAGCCGTCGACGGCCCCGACGGCCCCGACGGCAGCGGCGGCACCAGCGGATCGACGGGTAGGACGACAGGCGGGTCCGTCCGCGCGCCCGGCGTCAGCAGCGCGCCCGCCCCGTACAGCCCCGCCACCACCGCCGGCCACCACGCCCCGCCCAGCCCGGCGAAGTGCAGCCCCAGTCCCACCGCGCCGCCCCCGCAGCCGACCAGGTTCCGGGCCGACTCCAGGTACCGCAGCACCCGCCGGCCGAACCCGTCACTGGTAGCCACGAATCTCCTCGAACACCCCGTCCAGCGAACCCGACCCGTCGAACAGCTTGCCGCCGCTCACGTCCGCGATCCCCTGCAGCTGGCTCACCGCCGCCTCCCCGAACTTGATCGGGAACACCGGGATCGACTTCTGCCCGGCCGGCAGCCCGTCGTGGAACCGCTTGAAGTCGCCGTCCGAAGCCCCCTCGTTGCTCTCCCCGTCGGTCATCAGCACGATCGACGTGAACCGGTCGTCCCCCGCCGCCGACTGCTGCCGGTCGATCACCCGGTACGCCTCCTCCAGCGAGTCGTACAACGCCGTACCCCCCGACGCCGCCAGCGACTGCACGTCCGCGTCGATCGACGCCAGCTCCGTCTCCGGGCCCGGCTTGCTCCCCGAGGCCGGCACCGCGTGCGTCCTCGCCCACTTCACCTTCGACGCGAAGGAGATCAGCGTCACCTCCTCGCGGTCCCGGAACCTGCGCACCGCCCGGGTGTCGTCCGCCCCCGTCAACCGGCCCAGCGCCGACTTCAGAGCCGAGATCCGCGAACCCTCCATCGACCCCGAGGTGTCCAGCACGTACACCGTCCGCGACGGCCGCCGCAGCTCGTTCTGGTACGAGGCCAGCAGCCCGTCCGCCACCGCCCGGCTCCCCGGGAACGGCAGCTCCCGGCGCCGGTCCGCCGGCAGCCCGGCCGCCGGCGACACCCCCGGCGCCACCGGGCGGCGCAGCGTCACCTCGGAGATCCGTTTCTGCACGTCCTCCTTCAACAGGTACGCCGTCAACCGCTGGAAGGAGTCCCGCTCCCGCTGCGCGGACGAGGACAGCAGCGACAGCGGATAGTCCGCCGACACCACCCCGTCCACCGGGCGGATCACCGTCAGCTGCTGGTCCGCCGCCAGCGACTTGTTCATCGACAGCAGCACCGACTCGTAGTTCACCAGCGCCCCGACCTTGCCCGGCTCCGCCCGGGTGTAGGCCTGCGCCAGCCAGCCCGAGGAGCCCGACGTCAGCTTCTGGCCGGTGAAGAACTGCTTCAACTGCGGCGCCGCCTTCTGCACGTCCCCCTCGGTCAGCGCCGCCCCCGCACCCGAGAACGCCGAGGCCACCGCCACCAGCGTCGAGAAGCCCGAGTTCGACCGGGACGGGTCCGCCATCCCGTACGCCAGCTTCCCGGCCGACGCCGCATCCCCGACCTGCGCCCAGGAGACCTTCGAACCGTCCCCCCAGCCGAGCTCGTTGAGGACCGAGGACCGCACCCCCACCGCCACCGGCGACACCATCACCGGCGTCTCCGACAGCACCTTCGACTTCCCCGCGTCATCCAGTCGCAGGTACTGGTTGGACGGGAACCACACCGCGTCGTACTTGCCGTCCGCCCGGCCCGAGGACACCGCGTCCGCGCCGTCCAGCGAGCCCGTCCAGGAGAACTGCACCGTCACCCCGGTCGCCTTCCTGGCGTCCTCCAGGATCGGCGCCAGGTCCTGCAGCTCGCTGCCGGCCAGCACCCGCAGCACCCCCGGCTGCGCCGTCGTGGCCGGCGGGTCGGACGGCTTCGGGCCCGGCGGGGTGGAGGTGCAGGCGGCGGACGCCAGCAGGGTCGCCAGCGCGGCGACCGGCCAACTGTGCTTCTTCATCCGGGAGTTCACTGAGCCTTCCCCTTGGCGGCCTTGATCAGCCTGGTCAGGATGTCGGGCACGGGAATCTGCGGCTGGTTGACCTTCGCCGCCGCGAGATTGGGCGCCAGGACCGGGGTCTTGCCCTTCACCAGCGCGGCGAAGGCGTCCGGGTCGTCCTGCGGGCGGAAGCCGAACTTCGCCTCCAGCCGACGAAGTTCGGCGTTGTCGTGCAGCTGGGCGGCCAGCCGCCGGCCGTTCGGCGTGCGGCCGACGATGGTGTGGTCGGTGTAGATGGTGGTGTCCGGGTACAGCACCACCATGTCGCCGGTCGACTCGCCCTTCAGCACCATCGCGGCGGCCTGCGACTCGTACGCGAGCACCAGCGGATTGCCGACCCCGGCCAGGAAGGCCTTGAACGGCTCGTCGCTGCTGCTCTTCTGGCCGCCCTGGATCGCCGTCGCCGTGCGCAGCACGTCCTTGGTGGCGTCGATCCCGGCCTGGTCGTAGACCACCTGGCGGTTGTTCAGCAGGTACGACAGCAGGGCGATGTGCAGCGCCCCCGAGGAGGACGTCTCAGGGTCGGTGGTGGTGAGGAACACCGGGCCCTTCAACTCCGCGTGCTCGGTCGCGCCCGCGAGGTCCGGCCAGGTGCGGCCGGCCTTCAGCGCGGCCAGGTAGGCGTCCATCCGGAACGTCCACAGCCCGGTGGAATGGTCCAGGGTGGCCAGGCCGTTGCCCATCAGGACGTCCGCCACCGGGCGGTGCGCGAGGATCACCAGCGGCGAGTAGAACGGCTGGACCGGGACCTCCTTGATGTTCCAGTCCACGCGCAGCTTGTCGGCCGGTGGCTGACTGGCCGGGAACGCGAAGTCCTTCGCGTCGCCGTCCATCAGCCAGGAGCCGATGCTCTCCGCGTTCACCTTCATGCCCTGCTTGGCCAACTCGGCGACGACCTGCGGATCCTGGAAGAAGTCGCGCTTCTCCGAACCGATCAGGCCGGAGACGGTGACGATGTCGCCGCCCGGGTCGTCCTGCGGGATCAGCGCGTACGTCACCCCGCCCAGCAGGGCCAACGCCGCCAACACCCCCAGAGTGCGTCTCATGCCGAACGCCTCCCCCTCGTCCGCTACGTCGTCCGGGTGGTCACCCGGGGGTGACGAGCGTCCCGCCGGGCGGGGAGCGGCGGCCGAACCGGCGGTGAACCAAGGGTGAACACCCCTTCACGGGTTCGCATCGGAAGGCCGGACGGCGACGGCACCCGGGCAGCTGCTCGCACACCGGTCCGAGGATGTGTCAGATTGTTCAACTCGCCTTACGGCAAAGGTCATCCCGCCGTCCGGACCCGCGTCGTGGTTACGCGCCGGTAATGCCTACCCTCAGCAGTATGCGCCGAGCAAAAATCGTCTGCACCCTCGGGCCGGCCACCGACTCGTACGACCAGATCAAATCCCTGGTCGACGCCGGAATGGACATCGCCCGTTTCAACCTCAGCCACGGAACCCACGACGAGCACGAGGAACGCTACCGCCGCGTCCGCAAGGCCGCCGACGAGAGCGGCCGCAGCGTCGGCATCCTCGTCGACCTTCAAGGCCCGAAGATCCGGCTCGACACCTTCGCCCACGGCCCCGTACTTCTCGAACGCGGCGACGAGTTCACCATCTCCACCGACAACGGCGTCGTCGGAGACAAGGACATCTGCGGCACCACCTACCCCGGCCTCGCCGCCGACGTCACCCGCGGCGAACGCATCCTCGTCGACGACGGCCGGGTCACCCTGGAGGTCGTCGAGGTCGACGGGCCGCGCGTGCGCTGCCTCGTCATCGAAGGCGGCCTCGTCTCCGACCACAAGGGCCTCAACCTCCCCGGCGTCGCCGTCTCCGTCCCCGCACTCAGCGACAAGGACGTCGCCGACCTGCGGTGGGGCCTGCGCACCGGCGCCGACCTGATCGCGCTCTCCTTCGTCCGCAGCGGCCGCGACATCGAGGACGTCCACCGGATCATGGCCGAGGAGGGGCGCCTCGTCCCCGTCATCGCCAAGATCGAGAAGCCGCAGGCGGTCGACAACCTGGAATCCATCGTCGACGCCTTCGACGGCATCATGGTGGCCCGCGGCGACCTGGGCGTGGAGATGCCCCTCGAACAGGTCCCGCTCGTCCAGAAGCGCGCCGTCAAACTCGCCAAGCGCAACGCCAAGCCGGTCATCGTCGCCACCCAGATGCTCGACTCGATGATCAACGCCTCCCGGCCCACCCGGGCCGAGGCCTCCGACGTCGCCAACGCCGTCCTCGACGGGACCGACGCCGTGATGCTCTCCGGCGAGACCTCCGTCGGCAAGTACCCCGTCGAGACCGTCAAGACCATGAGCCGCATCATCGAGGCCGCCGAAACCGACATCCTCGCCGCCGGACTGCCGCCCCTGACCACCGGCAACAAGCCGCGCACCCAGGGCGGCGCCGTCGCCCGCGCGGCCGCCGAGATCGGCGACTTCCTGCACGCCAAGTACCTCATCGCCTTCACCCAGTCCGGCGACACCGCACGCCGGCTGACCCGCTACCGCTCGCCCATCCCCGTCCTCGCCTTCACCTACGAACCCGCCGTCCGCAGCCAACTCGCCCTCACCTGGGGCGTCGAGACCTTCCTCGGCCCCTTCGCCCCCACCACCGACCAGATGGTCGAACAGGTCGACGCGGCCCTCCTGTCGCTCGGCCGCTGCCAGAAGGGCGACATCGTCGTCATCACCGCCGGCTCCCCGCCCGGCCTCGCCGGCTCCACCAACCTCGTCCGCGTCCACCACGTGGGGACCCTGGACAACTGACCGGAGTCCGAACGGTCATTCGTGGGCGGCATCCCTCATCCGGAGGGATGTCGCCCGCCGGTCCTCGGATCCGGGCGAGGCGGCCCTGGCGGCTCCATAACATTCGTGTTATGACTTGGGGAGAGGTGGAGCTCGAGCCGGAGGTCCGGGACTGGATTCTCGGACTGGGCCACGACGGTCAGGAAACGGTGACGTTCTACGTCGACCTGCTCGCCGCCCGCGGCCCCCTGCTCGGGGAACCGCACACCAGGCAATTGGACGGCAAGCTCCGGGAGCTGCGCTTCCACCTGGACGAGCTGGACATGCGCATCACCTACTGGATCGCGTCCGGCAGGAGGATCATCCTGCTGACCGTGTTCCGTAAGACGCGGATGCGGGAGACGGCGGAGGTCGACCGGGCGAGGCGGGCGCTGCGTCGCTGCGTGGCCGAGCAGCACACGGCTGACGAGGACGAGGAGTGGGCGAGATGAGCGAACGTACGTCCTGGCGTGCTCTGCGCGAGGAGATCCTGAACCGACCGGGGGCGGGCGCGGCCTACGAGGCGGCCCGGATCCGATTCGAACTCGGGGAGGCCGTCCGCCTGCGCCGTGAGGCGCTCGGCATGACCCAGACCCAGTTGTCCGCGGCGGCTGGTATGCAGCAGCCTGCCGTGGCCCGCTTCGAGGCGGGCGGAACGATGCCGACCATCGTGGTGCTGGAACGGCTCGCGGCGGCGCTGGGCATGCGGCTCACTGTCGAGTTGGAGCCCTTGGAGAGGGCGAGCTGAGCCGGGTGCACGGGTGGAATGCAGGTGATTCCGGGAGTATCCGTCGTGATGAAGGCCGGACGAATGAGGGCGTTGCGTAGGGTGCCGGGTGCGGGATTCGAACCCGCAAGCCCTCTCGGGCAGATGTGTTTGAGACATCCGTGTATGCCGTTCCACCAACCCGGCGGGGCCAGTCCCGACAGAGCATACCGGCTGTGTGCGGGCAGCTGCTGCTAGGTACCCTCATTTATTGCAGTACCCCGCCGGAACTAGGAGCCCCGTGAGCACCGCCGACGAGCAGGCACAGCCGCTTGAGACCGATTCGCCCCAGATCACCCGGATTGTGATCGCCGAGGATGAGGCGCTGATCCGCCTCGACCTCAAGGAGATGCTCGAAGAGGAGGGGTACACCGTCGTCGGTGAGGCCGGGGACGGGGCCACGGCGGTGAAGCTGGTGGAGGAGCTTCGGCCGGACCTCGCGATCTTCGATGTGAAGATGCCGGTGCTGGACGGGCTCTCCGCCGCCGAGCAGATCCACGAGAAGCACCTGGCGCCGGTTCTGATGCTGACGGCGTTCTCGCAGCGGGAGCTGGTGGACCGGGCGCGGGACGCCGGGGCGATGGCGTACATCGTGAAGCCGTTCAGCAAGGCGGATCTGGTGCCGGCGATCGAGATGGCGGTGTCGCGGTACACCGAGATGCGGACGCTGGAGGAGGAGATCGCGGATCTCACCCAGCGGCTGGAGACCCGGAAGCTGGTGGACCGGGCGAAGGGCGTGCTGCAGACGAAGTTCGGGCTGAACGAGCCGGCGGCGTTCCGGTGGATCCAGAAGACGTCGATGGACCGTCGGATGACGATGGCCGCGGTGGCCGAGGCGGTCATCGAGGAGGGCGCGGCCCAGGACCGCAAGAAGGCGGACGAGGACGCGTCCGAGTAGACGGACGCGAGGAGGGCCCGGCAGATCTCGTCTGCCGGGCCCTCCGTGCGTGGAGGCGTGGATGCGTGGAGGTGTCAGTCCTCGCCGAGGTAGGCCTTGCGGACGGACTCGTCGTGCAGGAGGTCGGCGCCCGTCCCGGAGAGGACGATGCGGCCGGTCTCCATGACGTAGCCGCGGTCGGAGAGGGAGAGGGCGGCCTGGGCGTTCTGTTCGACGAGCAGGATGGTCGTGCCGGCGGCCTTGAGCTCGATGATGGTCGCCATGATCTTCTGCATCATCAGCGGCGACAGGCCCATGGACGGCTCGTCGAGCATGAGCAGTTTGGGCTGGGACATCAGGGCCCGCCCCATGGCGAGCATCTGCTGTTCGCCGCCGGAGAGGGTGCCGGCGGCCTGGCGGCGGCGTTCTCCGAGGATGGGGAAGAGGTCGTAGGCGCGGTCGACGTCGGCGGTGATGCCGGCGGTGTCGGTGCGCAGGAAGGCGCCGAGGAGGAGGTTCTCCTCGATGGTCATGCGGGGGAAGATGTGCCGGCCTTCGGGGGAGTGGGCGAGGCCGAGGGCGACGATCTTGTGCGCGGGGACGGTGGTGAGGTCCTGGCCGTCGAAGGCGATGCGTCCGGCGGTGGGTTTGAGGAGCCCGGAGAGGGTGCGCAGGGTGGTGGTCTTGCCGGCGCCGTTGGTGCCGATGAGGGTGGTGACCTCGCCCTGGTTGACGGTGAAGCTGATGCCCTTGACGGCTTCGATCTTGCCGTAGGCGACGCGGAGGTCCTCGACCTCGAGGAGTGCGGTCACTGGTCGGTCTCCGTAACGGTCTCCGCGACTGCGGGGGTGGTGCCTTCGAGCGGGGCGCCGAGGTAGGCGGTGATGACGCGTTCGTCGTTCTGGACGGTTTCGCGGTCGCCTTCGACGATCTTCTGGCCCTGGACGAGGACGGCGGTGCGGTCGCAGAGGTTGAAGATGAAGCGCATGTCGTGCTCGATGACGAGGATCGAGACGCCCTGGTCGCGGATGGCGAAGACGAGTTCCTCGGCCGCGCGGGTCTCCTGGGGGTTCATGCCGGCGGTGGGTTCGTCGAGCAGCAGGAGGCCGGGGTCGGAGGCGAGGGCGCGGGCGATCTCCAGCTTGCGCTGTTCGCCGTAGGGGAGGTTGCGGGCGAGGTGGTCGGCCTTGTCGGCGAGGCCGGTGAAGGCGAGGAGTTCCATGGCCTTCTCGCGGCTCTCGTTTTCGGCGCGGTGGTAGCCGGGGCCGCGGAGGATGGCGGAGAAGATGCCTTCCTTGGTGCGGGTGTGGCGGCCGACGAGGACGTTCTCCAGGACGGTCATGTTGGCGAAGAGCCGGATGTTCTGGAAGGTGCGGGCGATGCCGGCCTGGGTGACGAGGTGGGGCTTGGGCGGCAGGAGGGTGCCGCCGTAGCGGACGGCGCCCTCGGTGGGGACGTAGAGGCCGGTGAGGCAGTTGAAGAAGGTGGTCTTGCCGGCGCCGTTGGGGCCGATGAGGCCGATGATCTCGCCTTCGCCGACGGTGAGGCTGACGTCGTTGACGGCGGTGAGGCCGCCGAAGCGCATGGTGACGCCGGTGACTTCGAGCAGGGGTGTGGCGGTGGTGGTCATCTGGGTGGTCACGCCCCTGCCTTGGTGAGTGCGGCGCCGTCGCCGGCGGGCTGGGCCGGGATGGCGGCCTCGTGGAACTCCAGTTGGCGGCGCCGGTTGGGGATGAGTCCCTCGGGGCGGACGCGCATCAGGATGATGAGGGCGGCGCCGAAGGCGAGCAGCTGGTAGTCGGAGAGGAATTCGAGCTTCTTGGGGATGAGGAAGAGGAGGGTGGCGCCGGCGAGGGGCCCGCTGATGGTGCCCATGCCGCCGAGGATGACGGCGGCGAGCAGGAACGCGGAGTTGGGCGGGAGGGCCTCGGCGAAGGTGTACTGGTCGGGGGTGACGGTGTAGCTGACGTGGGCCTGGACGGTGCCGGCGAGGCCGGCGAGGCAGGCGCCGAGGGCGAAGGCGAGGAGCTTGAGGCGGAAGCCGTTGATGCCCATGGCCTCGGCGGCGGTCTCGTCCTCGCGGATGGCGACCCAGGCGCGGCCGATGCGGGAGTTGCCGACCCGGGCGAAGACGAGCACGACCAGGGCGGTGACGAGGAGCATCAGCAGGTAGTAGTTGGAGAAGCGGCCGAGTTCGATGCCGGCGACGGTGTGCGGCTTGCCGAGGTCGAAGCCGAGGATCTCCAGGTCGGGGATCCGGGGGATGCCGTTGGAGCCGTTGGTGACCTTGGGGCCGGTGGTGCCGTTGAGGTTGAGCATGGTGATGCGGAAGATCTCGCCGAAGCCGAGGGTGACGATGGCGAGGTAGTCGCCGCGCAGGCGCAGCGTGGGGGCGCCGATGAGGACGCCGAAGACCATGGAGACGGCGGCGCCGGTGAGCATCGCGGCCCAGAACGGGAACTGGACGTGGATGGGGGAGGCGGGGGAGCCGGAGACCAGGGCGGCGGCGTAGGCGCCGACGCCGAGGAAGGCGACGTAGCCGAGGTCGAGCAGGCCGGCGAGGCCGACGACGATGTTGAGGCCGAGGGCGACGGTGGCGAAGATCAGGATGTTGGTGGCGACGGACGTGTACTGGTCGCTCGTCTGGGTGAAGGGGAAGCTGGCGGCGGCGGCGAAGGCGGCGCCGGTGGTGACGGGGCGGTGCTTGACGGTCAGGGCGCGCAGCCGGGCGAGCAGGCCGGACCGGGTGAGGGCGGGGACGACGAGGGCGGCGAGCAGCAGGTAGCCGATGAAGAGTTCGCCGTACTCGGTGTCGATGCCGAAGGTGATCGTGAACAGTCCGAGGCCGAAGGCCAGGACGATGATCAGGACTTCGGCCCAGGAGGGGAGTTGGCGCGGCGCGGGCAGGGGTCGGTCGACGGTGCCCAGGCGCAGCCAGGTGTGGGCGAGGTGGCCGAGCTGGAGCAGCAGGACGACGCCGGCGGCGATGGCGAGGGCTCCCGCGAGGGCGGTCATCACGGGGGCGACGGGCTGGTCGCCGGGGATGGCGTGGGCGGCGAACCAGCCGGCGGGGGCGACGGGGACGAGCAGGAAGAGGCGCTTGTCGAGGATGCGCAGCGGGACGCGGGTGCGGCGGTCGAGGGGGAGGCCGAGGGCGCCGAGGACGGTGAGGAGGCCGCCGGCGGCGAGGATCCAGCCGCCGGCTTCGAGGTTGGCGAGGCCGCCGAGTTCGGTGGCGATGGCGGCGACGGAGAAGACGCTGACGGCGAGGGCGCCGGTGGCGGTGTAGAGGACGGCGTTGTGGCTGCGGGTGGGGGCGGCCCAGCGCAGGCCGGGGGTGCCGTGGGTGGCGAGGAGCAGGAGGAGGGTGAGGAGTCCGGCGGCGAGGGCGAGCCATTGGAGGCCGGCGGGGGAGCCGGTGTAGGTGAGGTCGCCGGGGAAGTCGGAGGTCCAGGTCCAGGGGAGGGCGGCGGAGGCGGCGGTGGTGAGGGCGCCGAGGCCGGTGAGGGCGGTGGCGGCGCGGGCCGGCAGGGGGATGACCGGGGTGGTTTCGGTGGTGGTGGTCATGGTGGTCACGCCCTGTCCGCGACGCGCTCGCCGAGCAGGCCCTGGGGCCGGACGAGGAGCACGAGGATGAGGAGTACGAAGGCCCAGACGTCCTTCCAGGCGCCGCCTCCGAAGAGGTGCATGCCGGGGAGGTGCTGGATGTAGCCGGTGGCGAGGCTTTCGGCGAGGCCGAGGGCGATGCCGCCGAGCATGGCTCCGTAGATGTTGCCGATGCCGCCGAGGACGGCGGCGGTGAAGGCCTTGAGGCCGAGGATGAAGCCCATGCGGAAGTCGACCTGGCCGCTGCGCAGTCCGTAGGCGACGGCGGCGACGGCGGCGAACGCGGCGCCGATGGCGAAGGCCATGACGATGATGCGGTCGGTGTCGATGCCCATGAGCTTGGCGGTATCGGGGTCCTGGCTGGTGGCCTGCATGGCGCGGCCGGAGCGGGTGCGGGTGACGAACCAGCCGAGGGCGAGCATGCACAGCGGGGCGGCGATGAGCAGGAAGAGGTCGCTGCGCTGGATGGTGACGGAGCCGAGGCTGAAGGGATCGCCGGGGATCTTGGGGAAGACCCGGGCCTTCTTGGCGTCGGGGTAGAAGGAGAAGACGAGTTGCTGGAGGAAGATGGACAGCCCGATCGCGGTGATGAGGGGGGCGAGTCGGGGGGCGTTGCGCAGGGGCCGGTAGGCGAAGCGCTCGGCGGCGACGGCGGTGAGGGTGGAGACCAGGATGCCGGCGATCAGCATGAGCGGCAGGGCCAGCCACAGGGTGGTGCCGCCGGGGAGGGCGAGGTAGGCGGTCAGGGCGCCGAAGCCGCCGACCATGACGATCTCGCCGTGGGCGAAGTTGATGAGCTGGACGATGCCGTAGACCATCGTGTAGCCGATCGCGACGAGTCCGTAGAGGGCGCCGAGGATCAGGCCGTTGGCCAGCTGCTGCGGTAGGTCGTGCACCGCTGGGCCTCCGTAGTGCGTTCGGGGTTGTCCGCGTGGGTGGTGGATGTGGGGGCGCGCGGGGGCACTCGTGGCGCCCCCGCGCGCTGTGCTGCTGGAAGGTGGTGCGGGCCGGCTCAGCGGTTGAGGTTCAGCCGTCGAGGGCTGAGCCGCTGGAGGCCCAGCTGTCGAGGGCTCAGCCGTTGAAGGCCCAGCCGCTGGAGGTTCAGCCGCTGGAGGTTCAGCCGTTGAAGGTGCCGGTCTTCTCCACGGTCCACTTGCCGTCCTTGACGGTGTAGACGGTGAGTTGCTTGTTGGTGGTGTCGCCGAACTCGTCGAAGGAGACCTTGCCGGTGACGCCGTCGAAGGAGACCTTCTGGACGGCGTCGACGACGGCGGCGCGCGGGTTGGCGGGCAGCTTGCCGTTGTTGGCGGCGGCGACGGCCTTGACGGCCTGGATGATGGCCCAGCCGCTGTCGTAGGAGTAGCCGCCGTAGGTCTCGTAGGGGTCCTTGTAGCCGGCGGCCTTGTAGTCGGCGATGAACTTGGCGGCGGTGGGGAGTTGTTCGACGGCGCCGCCGACGGCGGTGGCGTAGTCGCCGGCGCTCTTGGGGTTGAGCTTGATGAAGTCGGCGCTCTGCATGCCGTCGCCGCCCATCAGCGGGATGTTGACGCCGGCGTCCTTGAGCTGGAGGGAGAGCGGGCCGGCGGCGGGGTACTCGCCGCCGTAGTAGACGGCTTCGGCGCCGGAGGTCTTGACCTTGGTGACGATGGCGGAGAAGTCGCGGTCGTCGGGGTTGACGTGCTCCTCGCCGACGATGTTGCCGCCCTGCTTGGTGAATTCGGCCTTGAAGGTGGCGGCGAGGCCGGCGCCGTAGGTCTTCTGGTCGTCGATGAGGAAGACCTTGGACTTCTTGGCGTCCTTGGCGAGGAACTGGGCGGCGAAGGGGCCCTGGACGGCGTCGGTGGTGGCGGTGCGGAAGTAGGTCTTGAAGGGGCGCTTCTTCTCGCCGGTGACCCACTTCTCGCCCTGGCTGAGGGCGACGCCGGTGTTGGCGGGGGAGATCTCGACGAGGTTGGCGTCGTTGAAGATCTGCTGCATCGACTGGGCGACGCTGGAGTTGAGCGGGCCGACGACGCCGAGGACGCTGTTGTCGGCGACGAGCTGGGTGGCGTTCTGCTGGCCGGGGCCGGGCTTGGCGGTGTCGTCGAGGGCCTTGACCTGGAACTTGACGCCGGGGACCTCGTTCTGCTCGTTGGCCTTCTTGACCGCGAGGTCGACGGAGTTGCGGATGCCGATGCCGATGGCGGAGAGGTCGCCGGTGAGCGGGGCGTCGATGCCGATGGTGACGGTGGTGGCGGAGCCGCTGTTGCCGCTGCCTCCGTCGGCGGACTTCTTGTCGTCGCGGGAGCCGCACGCGCTGAGGCTCAGGGCGCCGATCACGGCAATGCTCACGACAATTGCGGAACGGTGACGCACGAGGGTCCCCTTCGGTTCGGGAGGCGCCGCGCCTGAGTTGGCGGGAGCCGGGATGCGCGGAGGGCCGGGCCCAATCCGTTGGCGCGGTGACTGGCCGTGACTCTAGATGCCTCTGGGCGACTCGGGCAGTGGTGTGGCGAGGCTGTGATTCTCTTGTTATGAGCACACAGAGCAGTTGTCTCAACATGTGGTCGTTTTGGCGCGAGCGATCCGCCGATGTAGGGCGTTTAGGGGCTGTTGGGGCGATGTAAGGGCCAGAAATGGGGGTTGCAGCTGGCTTGGCCGATAGTCGGACACCTGTGTCCGATTCACTTGTTCCGGTCATGCTCGTCCGGATTTCGGACAGCGAGGGCATGGCGAAGGAACTCCGGGCCGCCTGTGAGCCTCGGAGCGGGGCATTGCTCGGATTTCCTACTTGTTACGTAGCGTTACCTGCGCGGATTCCGGGCATGCTGCCGCGTCGGCCGCGCCCGGACATGCCGCCGCCCCCTTGTCCAGACCAACGCCTGCCCAGGGTGGCGGAAGGTCAAACAAGGGGGCGGTCAAGGGATTTGATGATCCGTCGGCACCGGGAAGGGTCCCGGCGCGGGGTCAGAGGTCGCGCAGCATGCAGGTCAGCCGGCAGCTGGTGACCCGCTTGCCGGTGTCGTCGGTGATCGCGATCTCGTACGTGGCGGCGGTGCGGCCCTTGAACACCGCCGTCGCCACCCCGGTGACCAGCCCGGAGGTGGCCGAGCGGTGGTGGGTGGCGTTGAGGTCCACCCCGACCGCGTACCGGCCGGGGCCCGCGTGCAGCATCGCGCCGATCGAGCCCAGCGTCTCGGCCAGCGCCGCGGACGCGCCGCCGTGCAGCAGCCCGTACGGCTGCTGGTTGCCCTCCACCGGCATGGTGCCGACCACCCGGTCGCCGGAGGCCTCGACGATCCGGATGCCGAGCTTCTCGCCGAGGGCGCCGCCGGAGAAGGTCTGCGGGTCGACGCCGAGCTTGGCGAAGTGGTCCAGCACGTCCTGCGGGACCTTCAGGACGGGGGCCGCGTCGGGGGCCGCGTCGGTCATGGGGAACTCCTGCCGCTCGGGGATCGTCATCGTGCTGCCTGTGATCGTACGACCGTCCTACTCGGCGGTAGCGGCCGTGTCCGGGGTCGGGGCGTGTCCGGGGCCGGGGCGTGTCAACGGACGCCCCGGGCACGGCGGCCCCCGGCGCGCCCCCGCCGCCCGCGCCCGACGGGCCCCGCGCCCGATCGGCACGGCGCCCCTTTTGTCGGTGCCGGGCCATAGGATCGGTGGCCGGTAGTGGAATCGGCAGGAACGGGACGTTGACGTGGCTACGCAGAGTACGGACAAGGGCGCGACGGGTGGCGGCGGGGCCGGCCCGCGGCCCCGGCTGATGCTGCTCGACGGGCACTCGATGGCCTACCGGGCCTTCTACGCCCTGCCCGTGGAGAACTTCAACACCTCCACCGGCCAGCCCACCAACGCGGTCTACGGCTTCGCCTCGATGCTCGCCAACACCGTCCGGGACGAGCAGCCCACCCACCTCGCCGTCGCCTTCGACCTCTCCCGGCAGACCTTCCGCTCCGTCGAGTTCCCCGACTACAAGGCCAACCGCGCCAAGACGCCGGACGAGTTCCGCAGCCAGATCGGCCTGATCGGCGAACTGCTCGACGCGATGAACGTCCCCCGGCTGACGGCCGAGGGCTTCGAGGCCGACGACATCATCGCCACCCTGGCCACCGCCGCCGAGGCGGCCGGCTACGACGTCGACATCGTCACCGGCGACCGCGACTCCCTCCAACTGGTCACCGACCACATCACCGTGCTCTACCCGACCAAGGGCGTCTCCGAGCTCACCCGCTACACCCCGGAGAAGGTCGCCGAGAAGTACGGCGTCACCCCGCGCCAGTACCCGGACCTCGCCGCCCTGCGCGGCGACCCGTCCGACAACCTGCCCGGCATCCCCGGCGTCGGCGAGAAGACCGCCGCCAAGTGGGTCAACCAGTTCGGCTCCTTCGACGAACTCGTCTCCCGCGCCGACGAGGTGAAGGGCAAGATCGGCGAGAAGCTGCGCGAACACCTCGACTCGGTCAAGCGCAACCGCGTCCTCACCGAGCTCGTCCGCGACGTCGAACTCCCGCTCGGCGTCGGCGACCTGGCCCGCGCGCCGTTCGACAAGGCCGCCGTCGGCACGCTGATGGAGTCGCTGGAGTTCCGCAACGCCAACTTCCGCGACCGCGTCCACGGCATCGACCCGGCCGCCGGCGAGGAGGAGGCCGCGGCCGAACTCGCCCCCGGCGTCGAGGTCGACGGCGAACTCCTCACCGACCCGGGCACGCTGGCCGGCTGGCTGCGCGAGCACGCCGCCGACACCAAGGCCCCGGTCGCCCTCGCCGCGGTCTACCAGTGGGCGCTCGGCACCGGCGAGGTCACCGAAGTCGCCCTGGCCGCAGGGGAGTCCGCCGCCTGGTTCGACCCGGCGCAGCTCGCCGAGGAGGACGAGCGGGCCTTCGCCGCCTGGCTCGCCGACCCGGCCGCCCCCAAGGCCCTGCACATCGCCAAGCAGGTCATGCGGGCCTTCGCCGAGCGCGGCTGGGCCATCGAGGGCGTCGTCGCCGACACCGCCCTCGCCGCCTACCTGGAGAAGCCCGGCCGCCGCACCTTCACCCTGGAGGTGCTCGCCGAGGAGTACCTGGCCCGCTCGCTCACCCCCGCCCCCGCCACCGAGGACGGCCAACTCGCCTTCGACGCCCCGGAGGAGGACCCGGCGGCCGGCGCCCAGGCACTCATGCTCCAGGCCCGCGCCGTCCTCGACCTCGCCGCGCTCTTCGACACCCGCCTCGCCGAGGTCGGCGCCACCGGGCTGCTGCGCGATATGGAGCTGCCGATCGCCGCCCTGCTGGCCCGGATGGAGCGCACCGGCATCGCCGCCGACCGCCCCTGGCTCACCAGCCTGGAGGCGCAGTTCGCCACCGAGATCCAGCGCGTGGTCGAGGAGGCGCACGCCGCCGCCGGGCGCGAGTTCAACCTCGGCTCGCCCAAGCAGCTCCAGGAGATCCTCTTCGGCGAGCTCGCCCTCCCCAAGACCAAGAAGATCAAGACCGGCTACACCACCGACGCCGACGCGCTCACCTGGCTCGCCACCCAGACCGACAACGAACTGCCGGTCATCCTGCTGCGCCACCGCGACCAGGCCAAGCTGCGCACCACCGTCGAGGGCCTGCTCAAGACGGTCTCGCCCAAGGGCCGCATCCACACCACCTTCAACCAGATGGTCGCCGCCACCGGCCGGCTCTCCTCGCAGGACCCGAACCTGCAGAACATCCCCGTCCGCACCGAGGAGGGCCGCGCCATCCGCCGCGCCTTCGTCGTCGGCGAGGGCTACGAGTCGCTGCTCACCGCCGACTACTCGCAGATCGAACTGCGCATCATGGCCCACCTCTCCGAGGACGAGGCCCTGTTGGAGGCCTTCGCCACCGGCGAGGACCTGCACACCACCGTCGCCTCCCAGGTCTTCGAGGTCCCGGGCACCGCGGTGGACGCCGAGATGCGCCGCAAGATCAAGGCGATGTCCTACGGCCTCGCCTACGGGCTGTCCGCGTACGGGCTCTCGCAGCAGCTCGGCATCAAGCCCGGCGAGGCCCAGGGCCTGATGGACACCTACTTCGAGCGCTTCGGCGGCGTCCGCGACTACCTGCGCCGGGTCGTCGACGAGGCCCGCGCCACCGGCTACACCGAGACGCTGCTCGGCCGCCGCCGCTACCTGCCGGACCTCAACAGCGACAACCGCCAGCGCCGCGAGATGGCGGAGCGGATGGCCCTCAACGCCCCGATCCAGGGCTCGGCCGCCGACATCGTCAAGATCGCCATGCTGCGGGTGGACGAGGCGCTGCGCGCCGCCGGCCTCACCTCCCGGATGCTGCTCCAGGTGCACGACGAAATCGTGCTGGAGCTGACGCCGGGCGAGCGCGAGCAGGTCGAGGCGATCGTCCGCGAGCAGATGGCCGGCGCCTACCCGCTGCGCGCCCCGCTGGACGTCTCGGTGGGCGTCGGCGCCAACTGGGAGGCCGCCGCGCACTGATCCGGCGGCGCGGTTCGGCGGTGCAGGGCTGCGGTGCGGTTCGGCGGTGCGGTTCTCGGCGGGCCCGGACACGGCTGGTGTCCGGGCCCGCCGCTCCGCTCCCGCGGGCCGTCGCGCAGCGGGCGCGACGATCGGCGGTGGGCAGCGGCGGATGGCGGAGAGCCCCTTGGCGGTCCAGAATGATCCGATGGTCACGCTTGAGACTCCGCGTCTGATCCTGCGTCGCTGGCGCGAGGAGGACGTCGCGCCCATGGCTGCCGTCAATGCCGACCCCGAGGTCATGCGGTGGATCCGTGACGGCAGCGTCCGTGACGAACAGCAGACCCGCGGCGGGATCCAGGCCTGGGAGAGCGAGTGGGAGGCGCAGGGCTTCGGCCTGTTCGCCGTGGAGATCCGGTCCACTGGTGAGCTGGCCGGGTTCACCGGCCTCTCGGTCCCCGAATTCCTGCCGGAGGTACTGCCGGCGGTCGAGGTCGGCTGGCGGCTGGGACGCTCCCACTGGGGGCGCGGCTTGGCCACCGAGGCCGCTGCGGCGGCTGTGCGGTTCGCGTTCGAGGAGCGAGGGCTGGAGCGGATCGTCAGCATCACTCAGGTGGGCAACGACGCCTCCGAACGGATCATGACCAAACTGGGGATGCAGCTGGCCCGTGAGACCGTCAGTCCCGCCGGCGGTCGGCGAGTACGGGTGTTCGCGTTGTCGTCGGACCAGTACGCCGCAACCCCTCGGCACTGAGCGCGGCCACCTCCCGCCGGCCCGCCTTCGGAGTCAGCTGCTCCCCGTCTCCCGTGCGTCGGCTGCGTCCGCGGCGTCCGCGGCGTCCGCTGCGTCGGCTACGTTCGCGCGGTGCAGGAACGCCTCGACGAGGCGGTCGGTGAAAGCCTGGTCCACGGGTTCCGCCGTCACCAGGACGCGGTGGTAGAGCGGTCCCACGAGTTGGTCGATCTCCGCCGCCATGTCGAGTCCGGCGGCGAGCTGGCCGCGTTCCACCGCGCGTTCCAGCGGGAGCCGGTCGCGTCGGCGCTGTTCGTCGAGGTACCCGGACCGCAGGGCGGCGGCGAACGCGGGATCGTGCTGGGCGTGCCCGATGAGGGCCTTGAAGACGGCGCCCGCGTCGGACCGGGTGAGGAACAGGGCCAGTTGGCGCAGGTGGGCGCGCAGGTCCGGGGCCAGGTCGCCGTGGTCCGGCGGGGTCAGGGCTTCGGTCGCGTCCTGGAGGAAGGCGTCCAGGAGGATGTCGGTCTTGGTCTTCCACCAGCGGTAGACGGTCTGCTTGGCGACGCCCGCCCGGGCGGCGATGCCCTCGATGGTGACGCCGGTGAAGCCCTTCTCGACCAAGAGGTCGTCGGCCGCCTCCAGCACTGCCTGCCGGGCCTGTTCGCTGCGGCCGTGCCGGTTGCCGTGGTGGCGTGCCGCCGGTTGTGACCCGGCCGCCGCGGCGGCCGTACTTCCTCGTTCCATGTCTGCCTCCTGGGGCCAGGGTAGGCCAGAACCGCTAGACGCAACGCAACGGTGCGTCTAGTCTAGGTCCATGACACCCACCAACACCCTCGAAGATCCCCGCGTCGCCACCGCCCTCGACCGGATGTTCCGGCATGCCGAGCAGGACGAGGAGACCAGCAGGCGGATCCGGGCGGCGTGGCCCCAGAACTCCGCGCCCCTCGGCCCGCAGGAGCAGGCCGACGCCAACGCCGAGGTGTACATGCCGATTTCCGCCCAGGGCGGCCGCCTCCTCTACAACCTGATCCGGGCCACCCGCCCCGCCACCGTCGTCGAGTTCGGCACGTCCTTCGGCATCTCCACGCTCCATCTCGCCGCCGCGGTGCGCGACAACGGGACGGGCCGGGTGATCAGTACGGAACTGAGCGCCGCCAAGGCCGCGGCCGCCCGCCGGACGTTCGCCGAGACGGGACTGGACGACCTGATCACCGTCCTCGAAGGAGACGCCCGCGACACCCTCGCCGCAGTCGACGGCTCCGCGGACTTCGTCCTCCTCGACGGCTGGAAGGACCTGTGCCTGCCCGTCCTGCGACTCCTCGAACCACGCCTCGCGCCCGGCACCCTCGTCGTCGCCGACGACGTCGACCTGGAGGCCCTCGCGCCCTACCTCGACTACGTCCGCGACCCCGCCAACGGCTACCAGAGCGTCACGTTCCCCGTGGAGGACGGAATGGAGATCAGCTGCCGCCTCTAGACCCGTGTGGTGTCGTGATCGGTTGTGGGCACCGCCTTCTGCGTGGGGGTGGAACCCGGTACGACACTGGTCGTGACGCGTGGGCAACTCACGAATGCCCTGCGGGTGGACGGCCCGGATGAGGCCGACGTGGCCCCCCGGGCCGAGCCGGTCGCCGTCGGCCGACGGCCCGGAGGCCCGGCCCTGGGAAAAGGACGCGCGCCACTGTGTCCGGTCAGGCGATCATGGCTGCCATGACGGACGCAACCGGACCGGAGCCGCTGGGCGTGTGCCTCGTGGCCAATGTCGCGCAGGAGACCGGTCACGGCGAAGGCGGGTCGGAGATCCGCAAGGGGCTGCGGCACTTCGCGCCGGGGGCGAAGGTGTGGATCGCGCCGCCGGCCTGGGGCGACGGCGGTGACTGCGTCATCGTGGCCGGACGTCATCGGGGCAACAGCCGTCGCTACGTGCGGATCGTGATCAAGAGTCGGTTCCTGGTGAACTTCAGGGTCCATGCCGTCTACAGCCCGGCGCTGGTGCGCGCGTTGACGGAGGCGGGACCCGGCGAGGAGAAGGAGTTCGGCGCCCGCTTCCTGTGGGACCCGGAGCAGGCGGAGAGCTGGGCGCGATCCCGGAACACGCCGAGGACGGGCTGAGGGCGGGCCGAGGACGGGCTCAGGGCGGGCTGAGGACGGCCTGAGGGCGGCGAAACCGGCGCGCCGGTGGGGCGGCGCGCCGGGAACACTGCTCCGGGTCAGCCCGCGAGGTGCTCCAGGAGCAGCGGCACGATCCGCTCGGCGTCGGCCTCCGGCAGCCAGTGGGTGGCGCCCTCCAGCGCGACGAACCGGTACGGGGCGCTGACGTGCTTGGCCGTCAGGTCGGCGGCGTCGCGGCCCAAAGCGCGGTCCTCGGTACCCCAGACGAAGAGCGTGCGGACGGTGATCTCGCCGGCCGGCACCCGGAGTTCCTCGTTGATCGCCCGGTACCAGTTGAGCCCGGCCGTCAGCACGCCCGGCTCGGTCAGCCGTCGGACGTTGGACTCGGCCTGGTCCGTCGGCAGCGCGCCCCGGTAGATCGCGCGCAGCCTGGCCGCGTCGTCGGCCAGCATGGCCTGTTCGGCCACGTGCTCCGGCAGGCGGAACTCCCTGATGTACTGAGAGCGTTCGCGCTGGTCGCTGCCGTTGTTCAGGGCCTCGTAGAGCGCCTCGGGGTGCGGGGTGGAGAGCACGGTCAGGCTGTGCAGCCGCTCCGGGTGGGTGGAGGCCAGCGCCCAGGCGACGAGGCCGCCCCAGTCGTGGGCGACCAGGTGGAAGCGCGGCGCGTCCAGGGCGTCGGCGAAGCCCAGCGCGTCCGCGACCAGCAGCTCGACGGAGTAGTCCGCGATGTCGGAGGGGCGGGCGTCGGGGGAGTAGCCGCGCTGGTCCACCGCCACCGCGCGGTAGCCGGCCGCGGCCAGGGCCGTCAGCTCGGCGCTCCAGCAGTCGGCGAACTCGGGGAACCCGTGCAGCAGCAGCACGAGTTCCCCGTCGGCGGGCCCGGCGGCCAGCCCGTCGAAGGTGTGCCGGCCGACGGTCAGACGAACGGCGGTGGGCAGGGGTGAGGACATGATCAGCTCCTGTTGGTAGCGCGTCAACAGGGCGATCACATCATAGGGTTGGGCGGGCGGATGCGGCGGGCGCTGCGGTGGCCGACGCCAGTGCTCGCCCTTGGCGCGAGGGCCCGGGGGGGGGGGGGGGGGGGGGGGGGGGGGGGGGGGGGGGGGGGGGGGGGGGGGGGGGGGGGGGGGGGGGGGGGGGGGGGGGGGGGGGGG